>JADIMD010000046.1 GCA_017695015.1 Candidatus Cryptobacteroides faecigallinarum
GAAACCGCTCGATATTACGTTTTACTGCCTGATTCAATGCTCTGGTTTCCACACCATACAACAAAGCCAAATCCCTGTCAATAATAACTTGCTGACCTCTGATTACTCGAATCATCGGCTGTATATCGGCAAAAACAAAACTTATTTGTCGCTATCTTTCGCTAATATCCAGACATGAAACTGCCGCCATATGGACATTGAACCTCACTGCATTGAAAGGGATGTCTTTATTTCCCTTATCTTGGCTTCAAGGATATTGTCATAGAACGCACTGCCTTTCAAAAAGCTGCTCGGGATGTATTCCTTATATTTCTCGTAGAATTCTTTCGTAAATCTCTCCCTGTTATAATAATTGGATATGAACTCCCTCCAGACCAGATAGTCTGCCACCCTGCTCACTGTCTCTTCGGAGAGATTGCACGAACTTGAAATGACATTCCAGTCCCACAAATCCTTGAATTTCAACAGGATTTCAGCAGAGTACAATTCATCCGGCATTGACCTTGACAATTCGTGCCAATCCAGCCGTCTCTTGAATTTTTCAAGCATTGATGCAGTCCAGCTGATGTTTCTGTTGCCGCTGACTTCATGCCAATCAAGCCTGTCCTTGTATTGCTCCAATTGTTCGGCAGAAAACGGATAGTCTCCTGATACCCTCTGCCACGCCTCATCTTCAATAATCCTGGAATAAGCTCCATCAAAAATGTTGTTTGTTTCCATAATACTGTTGTTTAATTGTTTCTGCCGCAAAGGTATCCTTGTCCTATGCCAAATTGCAGCTCATGATATTAAATTTATATTGGCCATGTTTTGGCATATCTTCAGGCTATTTTTGCTTAAAAACTACAATGCCATGAACATAAAGACCGCTACAAAGAAAATCGAAGATGCCATTGTCGGTCGAAAAGTGCTGGAACTGTCCTGCATAGCCGATGACAACGACAAGAGAGACTTTACAGTGATTCCATTATGTATAAAGGAATACGAAGGGAAACAGTACCTTATAGCCACATCGCGGCTCGACAGATGGTTCGCCTTTGATATTGACAGGATTACAGCCATGGGAGAATACTGCACATACAGCACGGACAGGGAGCTGAATGTGGAGGACATTACGGACAAGGTGTTTTTGGAAGGGGAATACATCGACGGGTATTACTTCGCCCGAGATAAAGATGATGAGCCGGACCCCGAAGCGTTAAGGGATGAACTGAAAAAGATTGAAGCTGACATCAAGGGACTTGTCGGACCAAGGGGAAATGAATATTATATTGGTTTGCCGGATGATCTTGACCGGGAGAAACTGGAAAATCTTCTGAGTTCACGGAGACATTGCCTTGGTATGCTGTTCAGGAAAGATCCCGAAGGAGTGAAACATTTCAGGAAAATAAACAGGTATCTGAAAGACCTTACTGACAGGATGTACAAGAGGGCTGCAAAAATTTACCGGCAATATCTTTCCGCCGGCATGGATGACGGATTCGACGATGATTTCATGATTGATGCGGATCTGAGATTTTATTATGGAGGGGAAGAGCCCATAGCCATATTGGGCGATGAAGAATACTACGGGTCGGATTTTGAATATATGCTGGATGTCATATGTGAATTCTGCGACAAATCCCCGACTTGCGGAGCATCATTCACGAAAAGTCTACGAAAGACAGACCGGGTGGAGATGTCAGACAAGGAACTTGATCTATACAACAGTGACGATGAGATGGATTGGGGCGAATTGAAAATCTGGATACCAGAACTTGAAGGCATTAAAATCTGTCATGCAGTCAATGAAATCTGCGTCTATGACAACGGTTATTCCGTCCCCGACCTCCTGAGGATGAACAGCTTCTGGCGCGAAGTGAAAGGCATATACCAGAATATCCGCAATCAGGAAGGGGTCAGAATATAAAAAAGAAATAAATTCTGCGTATATTTGCCCCTCACAGTTGATGATATGACACAAATGAATTTTGAGGGAATAATTGTAGGGCTGGCGACTTTCCTGATAATAGGGATTTTCCACCCGATTGTGATAAAGGCCGAATATCATTTCGGGACACGGTGCTGGTGGGCGTTTCTGCTTGCGGGATGCGGATTCGCGGCACTCTCCCTGTTCCTTGACGATCTGGTATGGTCCACTATTGCCGGTGTGACCGCCTTCTCCTGTTTCTGGTCAATACTGGAACTGTTCCAGCAGAAAAAGCGAGTCGAGAAAGGATGGTTTCCTAAAAAAGACTGAGGCAGATAATCATCCCTTTTGACTCTGCCACTCTAAATTTCTGAATTTTGCCGAAAAAATTTGGAAACACGGAAACTTTATCTACCTTTGCAATCCCTTTCGGAGAAACCTCTCTTAAAGGGCAGTTCTTTAAAAGAAACAGTTTTGAAGTTTGTTTTTTCGCAGTGCAAGGAAGACGAGTGAGGAGAGAGGGAGTTACCTCCCGGTAATGACCGACCGACGATACGAAGTCTGACGCGGCAATGTGGAAAAGAAACGAAAAACGGGAGCATAGCTCAGTTGGTTCAGAGCGTCTGCCTTACAAGCAGAGGGTCGGGGGTTCGACTCCCTCTGCTCCCACCACCGAAAGCAGTTACGGTAATGTAGCTGCTTTTTTCGTATCGGCACCATTCTATCCTTCTCACTCTAAGAATCATTCTATTCACATTCTTAGTGTATTCCTGTCATTCTGAGCGTCAGCGAAGAATCTGATAAACCTCTCCATACCCACAGAGAATAAAAGCATTATTTCTTTCGCCAGATCCTTCACTCCGTTCTGGATGACAGGACGGTCTCGTTCTACCAGATCCTTTACTACGCCTGCGGCTTCGTTCAGGATGACAGGAAGAAACTTTGTTTGACAGGGATATTGCAATGTCAACGGAGTACGAACACGGTATTTCTATATTACAGTCAAAATCAATGCATTATAGGAAAGGCTTGTTCGTGGACCTCACTTCAGAATACGGACTACGAACAGGAGACTTTTGTATCTCATTGTATACCAGCATCATAATAAAGCAAGATGTTCGTGGTCCGCTGTCCAGTCCTGAGATGTGCGTAGAGAGAATGCCACTCATCGCGTATAATTAGGATCGGCTGTGCACTTGTCAAGGAAAAAGTCGAGATGTGGGCAGACGAAATGCCATAGAAGGCGTAGAACGAGGGTTGCCTGCGCACTTGTCAAGGAAAAAGTCGAGATGTGCGCAAGGAAGTTGTCCTGGAGAGCGTGAGTTGAAGATTTCCTGCGCAGATGTCTGGGGAATGGATTGTCGGTGAGGCGGACAAAGGAAGTTGGTGGAAGCGTCGAATCGCCATGCCTTATCAAACAAAATTCCTGTCAACCTTACGATTGGCAGGAATTACATGTACTCCCGTGCGGAATCGAACCGCAACCGTCGGAACCGGAATCCGAAATTCTATCCATTAAACTACGGGAGCGTACCGGCCTGCAAAAATAAACATTTTTTATCTTTTTCACCATATCCGCCACAAATATGCAGCATTATTTACTTCAGTTGAGAAAATTTTGTACTTTTGCCCCGATGTAGCGACCGGAAGCTAAAGCGGCATCGGGGCAACCTCGACAAATAAACCGCAGGCCGAAAGCAATGGAGGGACTTGTACAGACAATGCCGAGGCACAGCATGATTGAAAACGAAGTTTAAATAAATAAAACTAAAAGATTATGAAGAAAGCATATGTTTTCCCTGGACAGGGCTCACAGTTCCCGGGAATGGCAAAAGAACTCTATGACACCAACACCACAGCCAAGGAGATGCTTGAAAAAGCAAACGACATCCTCGGATTCAGGATTACGGACATCATGTTCGAAGGCACTCCTGAAGACCTGAAGGCTACCAAGGTGACCCAGCCTGCAGTCTTCCTCCATTCCACAGTACTTGCCAAATGCTATGAGGGATTCCAGCCTGATATGGTTGCAGGACATTCCCTCGGAGAATTCTCAGCGTTGGCAGCAGCCGGAGCCATGGATTTCGAAGATGCACTCAAACTTGTGAGCATCAGGGCAAAGGCTATGCAGAAAGCATGCGAGATCAAGCCATCTACAATGGCTGCCATCATCGCCCTTCCTGACGAGAAAGTGGAAGAAATCTGCGCAAGCTGCAGCGGTACAGTCGTTCCGGCCAACTACAACTGCGGAGGCCAGATTGTCATCTCGGGTGAAGTCGATGCAGTGAACGAGGCATGCGAGAAGTGCAAGGAGGCAGGAGCGAAGAGAGCTCTTGTGCTGCAGGTAGGAGGTGCATTCCACTCCCCTCTCATGGAGCCTGCAAGACTTGAACTGGCCGAGGGTATCGAATCCACAACATTCAAGACACCTGTATGCCCTGTATACCAGAATGTCACAGCAATGCCATCCACTGACCCTGACACAATCAAGAAGAATCTGCTTGCACAGCTGACTTCTCCGGTGAAATGGACCCAGACTGTCAAGAACATGGTTGCTGACGGTGCCGGATATTTCATGGAAATAGGTCCTGGAACTGTCCTTCAGGGTCTGATCAAGAAAATCGCAGGAAGCGATGTAACCATCGAGGGAATTACCACAATATAATCACGGGATTCAACGATAACACATAGGTAGGAAGCCAACCCAAAAGTAATTTTGAGGTTGGTTTCTTTTCTCTCACCATCAAAACAGCGTCTTATGTGGGACTCCAATGCCTTATGGCTTTTGGGTCCCTTTTTCGTGAGTTGCCCGGGGCTTCTCTTTCGAATGTCCGATTCTCGGAGAGAAATCAAATCTTTGGGTCGGCCTCTTTTTCAATTTGAGCTACAAGATGTTACAGAAAGCTTTCATGTTTGAAGAAGATTTGAGGGAAAATCATCGGAAAATAAAGAAAATTTACATAAATTTGCATGGATAATGCTTCCGTGTGCGAGCACGGAACCAAATATGTTAGAAGAAATTTATTTAACAAATAATAACCAAGTCACATAAACTTTAACGATTATGGCAAACGAAAAAAAATTTATCACTTGTGACGGTAACTACGCAGCTGCCCACATCGCTTATCTTTTCAGCGAGCACGCTGCGATCTACCCTATCACACCGTCATCGACTATGGCTGAATATGTCGATGAGTGGGCAGCTCAGGGAAAGAAAAACCTCTTCGGAGAGACAGTAAAGGTTACCGAAATGCAAAGTGAAGGAGGAGCTGCAGGTGCCGTACATGGTTCACTCCAGGCTGGAGCCCTCACCTCCACATTTACCGCATCACAGGGATTGCTGCTGATGATTCCTAATATGTACAAGATTGCAGGCGAGATGCTTCCTGCAGTGTTCCATGTTTCCGCAAGGGCGCTCGCATCTCATGCACTTTCAATTTTCGGAGATCATCAGGATGTAATGGCCTGCCGCCAGACCGGATTTGCGATGCTTGCTTCCGCTTCAGTACAGGAAGCCCTCGACATGGCAGCAGTGGCACATCTTTCCACAATCAAGTCAAGCATTCCTTTCATCCATTTCTTCGACGGATTCCGCACATCACACGAGATCCAGAAGATCGAGCTTATCGACGAAGACAAGCTCAGGGAAATGATCAGCACGAAGTCTCTTGCCAGGTTCAGGGCAAAGGCTCTCAATCCTGATTCGCCTGTGACAAGAGGAACAGCACAGAACGGTGATGTATATTTCCAGGCACGCGAAGCATGCAACGAATATTACGATGCAGTTCCTGATATCGTTGCCAGATATATGGGCGAAATAAGCGAGGCTACCGGAAGGGACTACCGTCCGTTCGACTATTACGGAGCACCGGACGCAGAGAACATCATCATCGCCATGGGTTCTGTCACCGAGACCATCAAGGAGACTATCGACTATCTGGCAAGCCAGGGCAAGAAGACAGGTCTCGTCATTGTCCGTCTTTACAGACCGTTCTCAGCCAAATATTTCCTGAAAGTCCTTCCTAAGAGCGTGAAGAGAATCGCTGTCCTCGACAGGACCAAGGAGCCTGGAGCTCTCGGAGAGCCTCTCTACCTCGACATCAAGTCCATTTTCCAGGGAGTCGAGAACGCACCTCTGGTAATCGGCGGCCGCTACGGACTTTCTTCAAAGGACACTTCTCCTGCACAGATCGTTGCAGTATACGAAAATCTCGAGCTCGCAGAGCCTAAGAACGGCTTCACCGTCGGCATCGTGGACGATGTAACTTTCAAGTCACTCCCGGTAAAAGAAGAGATTTCAATCGTCAAGCCAGGCACAACCGAATGCAAGTTCTATGGACTCGGCTCTGACGGTACGGTAGGCGCCAACAAGAACACTATCAAGATCATCGGCGACCACACCGACAAATACTGCCAGGGATATTTCGACTACGACTCCAAGAAGTCAGGCGGATACACCTGCTCACACCTCCGTTTCGGAGACCAGCCTATCAAGGCACCTTATCTTGTCTCAACTCCTGATTTCGTTGCCTGCCATGTTCCTTCTTATCTGCACAAATACGATGTGCTCAAGGGCATCAAACAGAACGGAACCCTCCTCCTCAACAGCATCTGGGATGAGGAAGAGACCATCAAGAGAATCCCTGACTATGTAAAATCAGTCATCGGCAAGAAGAACATTTCTCTCTATATCATCAACGCTACCAAGATCGCTTCTGAAATCGGACTCGGAGGAAGGACCAACACCATTCTCCAGTCAGCATTCTTCAAGATCACAGGCATCATCCCTTACGAGGACGCAGTGACATACATGAAGAAGGCTATCGACAAGAGCTACGGCAAGAAAGGCGAGAATGTCGTGAAGATGAACTATGCAGCTGTCGACAGAGGCGGAGAATACATCAAGGTCCATGTTCCTGAGGACTGGAAGGACATCACTGCCAAATTCGAGAACCCAAACAAGGACAGGCTCGCACCTGAATTCGTAAAGCAGATCGCTGATGTTGTCAACGCACAGTGCGGAGACCTTCTCCCTGTAAGCGCATTCAAGGATGCTGCAGACGGCACTATTCCTGACGGTACAGCCGCATACGAGAAGAGAGGTATTGCAGTATTTGTTCCTGAATGGAAACCTGACAACTGTATCCAGTGCAACACCTGTGCATTTGTCTGCCCTCACGCTGCCATCCGTCCGTTCCTTATGACAGAAGACGAGTCCGCAGCTGCTCCTGCAGGAATCAAGAGAGCACAGGGCAAGGCAGTCTTCAAGGACTACACCTTCACGATGCAGGTATCTCCTGCCGACTGTACAGGTTGCGGTAACTGCGCCGATGTCTGCCCTGCCAAGGAAAAGGCACTCGTCATGGTTCTCGCAGAGACTCAGGACGCAGAGCAGGCCAACTTCAACTACCTCCACTCCAATGTAGGCTACAAGGACACCGTACAGAACAAGTTCCAGAATGTGAAGAACGCACAGTTCTCACAGCCTCTGTTCGAGTTCTCAGGAGCTTGCGCAGGATGCGGCGAGACACCGTACATCAAGACCATCACCCAGCTGTTCGGCGACCATATGATGATTGCCAATGCTACAGGATGTTCTTCAATCTACGGAGCATCATTCCCTGCATCCCCTTACTGCACCAATGTCAACGGACACGGCCCGGCCTGGGCAAACTCACTGTTCGAGGACAACGCAGAATTCGGACTCGGAATGAAACTCGGTTCTGACAGGGCCCGCGCTACCGTTGCAAAGCTCATGGAGCAGGGTCTTGCATGCAGCTGCTGCTCAGACGAGATGAAAGCCCTCTTCACCCAGTGGCTTGAGAACCGCAACGATGCAAAGGTTACACGCGAAGTTGCCGACAAGCTCGTTCCTCTGATGGAAGAGTGCGGATGCGAGACTTGCAAGTCGCTTCTCGAATACAAGCACTTCATCCCTGCACGCAGCCAGTGGATCTTCGGAGGTGACGGTTGGGCATACGACATCGGATACGGCGGACTCGACCATGTGCTCGCTTCCGGTGAAAACATCAATGTGCTCGTACTCGACACAGAGGTGTACTCCAACACCGGTGGACAGTCATCCAAGTCTACACCTGCCGGAGCAATTGCAAAATTCGCTGCATCAGGCAAGAAGATCCGCAAGAAAGACCTTGGAATGATGGCGATAAGCTACGGCTATGTATATGTGGCACAGGTTGCCATGGGAGCAAGCCCTGCACAGTATTTCAATGCTATCAAGGAAGCAGAGGCTTATGACGGACCATCCCTCATCATTGCTTACTCTCCATGTATCAACCACGGTCTGAAAGCCGGCATGGGTCTGAGCCAGAAAGAGGAGAAACTTGCTGTAGAATGCGGATACTGGCATCTTTACAGATACAATCCGGCACTCGCAGAGCAGGGCAAGAATCCGTTCTCTCTCGACAGCAAGGAGCCTGACTGGAGCAAGTTCCAGGACTTCCTGAAGGGAGAAGTGAGGTTTGCATCCCTCTACAAGATGTTCCCTGAGACAGCCGGAGAGCTGCTCCAGAAGACAGAAGAGTTTGCAAAGATCCGTCTCGAGACTTACAAGAGACTCGCAGGCAACTGATCCGGACAACTTTTCTTAAAGTAAAAGGGATCTGAACTATCGGGTCGGTTGTCGCAACACAACCGGCCCTTTTCATTAAAGATTTTGTACAATGAAAAGATTATTATTGATCACCATTGTCTTTCTGACAGCATGGAATGCGACAAATGCCACAGCACAGCCTAAGACAGGGCTGAAACCGGACGAGACAGTTCTGCTATACGCCGAGAAGCTTTCCGGATGCACCGACCCTGTGATTGCCGAAAAGGTGACCGCCGCCGGCTTCACCATGGCAGAAGACAACGGGCTGACTGGAGAAAAGATAATACCAGGCAACGGTTTCATCTCAAATATCGGAGCAAACGCAAGATTTGACCTGTATTTTCCGGAAAAGCCGAACGGGGAAATGGTAATAGTATGCCCCGGTGGCGGATACGGCTTCGTATCAAGCTACAGTGAAGGAGTATATGTTGCAGACTGGATGCTGGCAAAGGGCATCACCGTGGCAGTTGTCAAATACCGCCTCCCGAACGGGCATTGGGAAATTCCTCTGACCGATGTGCAGAACACTTTCAGATACTGCAGGGCAAATGCAGAGAAATGGGGAATAGACCAGATAGGCATCATGGGATTCTCGGCAGGAGGGCATCTCGCAGGATGCGCAGCCACGATGTATGACGACGCAGAGACAAGGCCTGACTTCGCTGTCCTCATCTATCCTGTAGTGACTTTTGAAGAAGGCATCACCCATCAGGGCACGAAAGACAACCTGATAGGCAAAGAATCCGACTTCACCTCAAGGGACGGCAGGACATGGGAAGAATGGGACAAGGCCCGGAAAACCTATAAGGCTCTTGTCAGAAGGTACTCTGTCGAAAAGCAGATTTCCCCTGACACCCCACCTATGTTCATTGCACTGAGCAGCAACGATCCAACCGTGCCTCCGGAAAACAGCACCCGTCTATACAACTCCCTGACAGACAAAGGAGTTTCAGTAGAAATGCATATCTACCATAAAGGCGAGCACGGCTGGGGATTCAACACCGAAAATATCACGGGAAAGGGTAATGATCCTCTTGGATTTGCAAGGGAAGAATTCTCCAATTCTTTGCAGAGATGGATGGAGTCTCTCAAATGACTGTCGGACAATCCGATTCCAGGATTTCAGAAATAACGGCATCAAACATTTTT
>JADIMD010000047.1 GCA_017695015.1 Candidatus Cryptobacteroides faecigallinarum
GCTCGGAGATGTGTATAAGAGACAGATAAAGAACATGTTGCCAAAGCCGGAGAGATTCTCTCCGAATACCTCGTGAATCGGTTTGCGGACATTTGGATTCAGATGCATAGGATAGACGAAATCAACATCAGGATATTTAATTGTCAGATCCTTGATTGCTGTGCACATATTGATGAATCCTTTCCCGAAATTCTCTCGACGATGGCCTGTAATCAGCACAAGTTTTTTGCCTTCTGACAAGCGGTTCACATCGTATCCTGCTTTGGCAAGTTCATTCTCAAGGGATTTGTCCAAGGCCTTGTCTGACTTGATTTTATCAACGACCCAATACAGGGCGTCTATTACCGTATTTCCTGTGACTGTTATCTGCGAGTCCGGGACATTCTCTTTGAGGAGATTCTCGCGGCTGAGCGGAGTCGGGGTGAAGTCGTATGTGGCGATTCGTCCGGTAATCTGACGGTTCATTTCCTCTGGCCATGGACTATAGATATTATGTGTGCGCAGTCCGGCCTCGATATGTCCCACAGGAATCTGCTGGTAGAATGCAGCCAGGGCTGCCGCAGTCGATGTGGTGGTGTCGCCATGTACAAGCACAACATCAGGACGGCACACCTTGAAAATATCCCTCATACCTGTGAGCACACGGGCAGTCACATCATAGAGGTCCTGACCCTGTTTCATGATATTCAGGTCATAGTCGGGTTTTATATCGAAGATGTGCAGGACCTGGTCCAGCATCTCACGATGCTGGCCGGTCACACACACTATCGTTTCGAATTCTTCCGGATGCTTCTGGAACTCCTTTACGAGAGGTGCCATCTTGATTGCTTCGGGACGAGTCCCGAAGACGAGCATTATCTTCTTCATCGTACGATATCCATTAGAGATGATATACTCCCGGCAGATGGCATATATTGTGGCAGTCGAGGACTACCTTGCCTTTCAGCTTATCCATGTTCTGCTTGATTTCATCATGTTTCACCATGATTACCACAAGGTCAATGTCATTCAGGAAGGCATCAAGGTCGTGGAACTGGTTCTTGACGACATCTTTTTTGATGAACGGGTCATAGACCTTCAGAGGTCTTGCCAGATGCCTTTCCTGAGATTCAAGCAGCTGGAGGGTAGGAGATTCCCTGCAATCATCAACATTTTCCTTGTATGTCAGGCCATAGAGACCTACGCGGCGGTTGTCAGTGATATTGTTCTCTTTCATTATCTCATTGATTCTGTTGAGGACATAATCAGGCTGGCTGTCGTTGGTCTTCATCGACTCGTCTATCACCTTGGCCAGACTCGGATAGTCTCCTACGAGGAACCACGGGTCAACGGATATGCAGTGTCCTCCGACTCCCGGTCCCGGCTGCAGGATGTTCACTCTCGGGTGCATGTTACAGATTTTGATAATCTCGTAGACATCCATATTGTCGTGTCTGCAGATACGGCACAGTTCGTTTGCAAACGCGATGTTCACTGCACGGAATGTATTTTCAACGACCTTGGTCATCTCTGCAGTGCGAATGTCCGTTACAACGATTTCGCCCTGGCAGAATGAGGCATAGTATTTCTTGATTTTTTCTCCTATTTCCTTGCTGTCGGCTCCGATAGTACGGTTATTGTGAAGGAGTTCATATACCATATTCCCCGGGATGATTCTTTCTGGGGCATGTACAAGATGTATGTCTTCTCCTATCTTGAATCCGTTTGCCTGAATGACCGGGCGTACATATTTGTCAATGGTACCCGGAGAGACCGTGGATTCTATCACTACTGTCGCACCCTTGGGACACACTTTCATGACATCCTTTACTGCCTCGACTACATAGCATGCATCTACTTTCTTTGAAAATTTATCATATGGGGTAGGGACAGATACAATATAAGTGTCCGTTTTCTGGTATTCGGCAGTGAATTTGATCCCTGCGGCAAGAGCTGCCTTGAACAGTTCATCAAGCCCGTCTTCCTTGAATGTAGTTTTTCCGGCATTCAGAGTGGCTACAAGTTCTTTGTTATAGTCTGTTCCGACTACTTCAACACCATGTGAGGCCATCATCAGGGCCGTAGGAAGCCCTATGTAGCCAAGTCCGATTACATTGATCATATTGATTTAGATTTAAGATTGTTTACTTGATTATTCAGGGAACTGCACTTATCAAATTTCCCCAATGCAGCGCCCATTGGGGACGATATTGATATTTTATTCTGTTTCTTTTTCGCTCCCGTATCCGTATGAGCCATAGCTGCCATACCCATACCCGTATCCGTAGTGTCCGTACCCGTATTTGCCGTATCCGCCGGAGCGCTTGGACACGCCGTTGAGCACGACGGCCATCCTGTTGTACTTCTTGTCGTGGTAGAGTTCCTCTACGGCAGGGAGGGCGCGCTTGTCCATGATGCCGCTTCTCATTACGAATACTGAAACATCTGCCGACTGGGCGATGATGGCGGTGTCTGCGACGATGTCCACAGGCGGGCAGTCAAGGAAGATGTAGCGGTATCTTGACTTGAGCGTACTGAGCATTTTCCCGAATCTTTCCGACAGAAGGAGTTCGGCCGGATTAGGAGGGAGGGTGCCGACTGCAAGCAAATCGAGGTTCTCGTCCACATTCTGGATGAGCCTTTCGAGGTTGTCGTGCTTGCCGATGAGATATGATACCACACCTTCATGGTTCTTGTCAATGGATTTGCTGAGGGTCGCTTTCCTCAGGTCGAGGTCAATCATCAGCACTCTCTGTCCCTTGAGTGCCATGCTGGCGGCAATGTTCATGGTGATGAATGTCTTTCCTGCATTCGGGTTGAAGGATGTCACCATTATTGCCTCGCATCCGTTGCCTTTGCCGAGCATCATGTCAAGGTTGGTCCTGAGTACGCGGAAGGCCTCGTTGATGACATTCCTGCTGCCTTTCTTGACTACGATGCGGCAGTTCTGGTTGTCGAACTTGTGCCGTCCGATGTTGGCGATGTTCCTCTTCATGGAGGATTTCATCTGAGGGATTTCGGAGAGGAACGGGATGCTCAGGATGGACAGGTCTTTCTTGTTTGACACGGTATTGTCCATCATTCTTCCGAGGAAGATGACGCCGAACGGGATGCCGGCGCCCAGGACGAGGGCCACGAGCATTATCATCATCTTGTTCGGAGACACCGGGGCAGGGGAGCCTGTCGGCGACATTATGAGTCTTGTGTTCCCGACATTGACGAGGCTGGCGATTTCATTTTCCTCCCTCTTCTGCAGGAGGTAGATATAGAGGGATTCCTTCACTTTCTGCTGTCTCTCGATTGAGAGAAGTTCCATCTGCTGACCGGAGCTGGAGGCTATGCGTGCCATGATCTGGTCTTCCTGGCTCTTGATTTTCTCAGCCTGGAGGTTGAGGGTGGCGAGGAGGTTGTCGATGGAACGGATGATGGTGCTCCTGATGGCGGCCATGGCGGCGTTCATGTCGGCGATGAGAGGGTTCTTGTTGCTGCTGTTTGCTATCAGCTTGTCCCTCTGGAGCACAATCTGGTTGTATTCTGATATCTGGCTTTCAATGTCTGTGTTGGTGAGCCCTGAATTCGCCGGGATGAGGGCGTTGGCATTCGCCGGTTCGGTCAGATAGTCCCTTATGTATTGTGCTATTGAAAGCTGGTTGTTGACCTCGAATGACTTTGTGGCATATTCGGAGGATTCCTCGAGATAGGATGCCGAAAGCGCCTGCATGTCGGTCAGCTTGTTCTGTTCCTTGTATTCCTTGAGGTCTGTCTCGATGCCCCCGAGTTCCTGCTCTATGACCACGAGCCTTTCGTTGATGAAGTCAGTGGTGTTGCGTGCGGAACGGTTCTTGTCATGCACCCATTCGTCATTGTATACGTCGATGAGGGTGTTGAGAATGTTTTCGGCCCTGCTGGCGTATGTGTCTTCAAGAGCGAGCACTACCACAGAGGTCTGCTTCCCGGATACTGTTGCGCTGAGGTTGTTCGCGAAAGCCTTTGCCTTGGCCCTGCTGTTGACCCATGAGACCGTGATGTCATCGTCCCAGTCTGATGCATATATTGTCGGAAGTAGGACAATCGTGCCTACAGGAGTGGAGAGAGTGTCTCCGATTGCCCCGGAGGCTTCGGTCTTCTTGAGTTTGTCCGGGCCGATGGTGAAGTCGCTGAGCGTAAAGGTACTGTCCTGTCCCTTCTTTACTCTGAAGGAGAATGATGACATTACCAGAGGGTCCACTATTGAGAGTTCAACGGGGGAGTTGTTGTAGAATTCCCTGTCACGCATGAACTGGTGCTCGACATAACTGGTCTCCAGCCCGAGTCTTTCCACGACTGTCTTCATCAGGTCAGGGGAGGCGAAGGCCTCCACTTCATTGTTGACATTGACGCTGGAGCCCTGGCCGGCAAAGCCTGAAATGTTGGCTATGTCCCGGAGTGTGGCGTCCTGTGCATCTTCATTTATGATTACTTTTGCCGACCTGCTGTATGTGGACGGGGTCTTGTACAGATAGAATGCCGCGAACACGATGCATATGCACAGTGACAGCACATACCACCACCTGTAGCCCCATATCATGCCCCAGATGTCCGAAAAATTGAAATCCGACTGATCTTCCTGATTGAAATTGTTCCTGTAAGTCTCTTCTGCCATAATCAGCTGAGGTTTCTTTAGTTTATGATTTTGTGATTTTGCTTGATTGTATAAGTCCGTTGACAATAGGCTGTCAGGTGTCATTAATGAGGAATGAGTGTGGCGAGCAGCGTGGCCACCGATACAAGGAGCGAACCCGACGAGATGAGGATGCTCGTCATCCTGAGGCCCTTGTCGTCGAGGGTGGACTGCCTTGCCTTGATGTCGCTCGGCTCAACATACACGATGTCATTCTGGAGGAGGTTGTAGGCCGGGGACTTGAACATGTCCACTGAGCAGAGGTCGATGTTGTAGAACACCCTTTCTCCGTCCATCTCGCGGATGACTGTGACATTGTTCCTCTTGCCGAAGATGGTGAGGTCTCCTGCGAGGCTCAGGGCCTGGAGGACAGTCACCTTGTCGCCCTCGATGGTATATGTCCCCGGATGGTTGACTTCGCCGAGGACCGACACCTTGAAGTTCATGAACTCGACTGTCACGACTGCATCGTTGAGGTAGCCTTCCTTCAGAAGTATGTCCTTGATGGTTTCGGACAGTTCCCACCGGGTCATTCCCGCCACCTCAAGCCGCCCGAGGACAGGGAAGTCTATGAATCCGTCATTGTCGACCACATAGCCCATGAGCCTTTGCTGTGCAGTGCTTGTGACGACTTCCGAACCTGCCTGATAGCTGATGACAGGAAGGTTGAACATCACGGCGAGTTCCGGGTTGCGGCATGAGACCACAATGGATATCATGTCCTTCGGCTGTATGACGATGCCGCCGTGCTTGTCTATCTGTTCCGGATGGTCGATTGCCTTGTCCTGGAAGTATGCAATGTCCTTGACCTGGGCACAGGATGCCAGTACGAAGATTGTCATGGCGCATACTATGGCCTTGCTGATTCTTTCGCTTATTCTGCTCATGATTACTGTGTGTAGT
>JADIMD010000010.1 GCA_017695015.1 Candidatus Cryptobacteroides faecigallinarum
TCATGGTCCCTCTTTTCATCAATCAGGGAGAGAAGATCCGTGTCAATACAACTGACAGGACCTACGGTGAGCGTGTGAAATAAGTCCGACAGTTCGGAATGACGATAAGAAGCCGGCGCTGAATCAGTCAGTCGCCGGTTTTTTGTTGGCCGCTTCAGCTCGGGAGAATGCGTCGGAACGCTTCAGCACGAAGTTGGAGCCGAGATACTTGGTCCTGACTTCTTCGTCCGATGCCAGTTGCTCAGGTGTTCCGCTCTGGAGAATATTGCCTTCGTAGAGGAGATATGCCCTGTCTATGATCGCGAGGGTCTCGCCTACATTGTGGTCCGTGATGATGACCCCGATGTTTTTGTATTTCAGCTTGGCGATGATATACTGGATGTCTTCCACTGCAATCGGGTCGACTCCGGCGAACGGCTCGTCCAGGAGGATGAATTTCGGGTCGATGGCAAGCGCCCTGGCTATTTCGCATCTTCTCCTTTCTCCTCCGGAAAGCTGGATGCCGAGGCTTTTCCTCACTTTGTGAAGGTTGAACTCGTCAATAAGGGATTCCAGCCGTTCCTTCCTCTCCGCCTTGGTGTAGTGGGACATCTCCATCACCGACATCAGGTTGTCTTCCACCGACAGCCTTCTGAATACGGAAGCCTCCTGCGCCAGATACCCTACTCCTTTCTGTGCCCTCTTGTACATAGGCAGATTGGTGATGTCCTCGTCGTCGAGGAATATCCTGCCGGCATTTGGCACGATGAGTCCTGTAATCATGTAGAAGCTTGTGGTCTTTCCCGCCCCGTTAGGTCCGAGAAATCCTACAATCTCCCCTTGCTCCACTTCCATGGAGACCCCTTTGACTACTGTCCTCGGTCCGTATTTCTTGACCAGATTTTCGCATCTGAGTTTCATATCGTCGGTTATTTTATGTCAAGGCCAAGGTCTTTGACCAGATTTTTCACTTCTTCGTTCTTGTTCATCAGGTCCTGGGCTTTCTCGCTCGGCATATAGGCCACTGGAGCCGTATCCTCTTCTGCCACGACATCCACCCTCAATTTGATGGATGAGCCTGTGAGCCTCTGGAAATGTCCTTCGAGTTCGAGAAGGCATTTGCTTTCAATCCAGTCCCTTTGGGCAGTGTTGAATACCCTGAAAGTCACCATGTCCTTGTCCTCGGAGCATTCGAGTGCCGCGGTGCTTATGGCGCTGGAGAGACGAGGCTTCTTCTCGTAAAGTTTTGCCAGTTCCTGCCATTTCTCCCTGATGGTTTCTTCTGTAAGTTCGGCTGAAGGCATCTGCTTGACTTCTTCTGTTGCCACCGCTTTCTTGCCGGACTCTTCAGTCATGGATTTGACAGAAAGTACTGATGCCTTTGCCTGCCTGGTCCTGCGCGTTACAGGCTGTTCCGCCCTTGCAGGATCTTCCTGTTCCGGTGCCATGGCAGGTGCCTGGCTCTGTGCGGCAGGCTCAGGCTGCTTTTCTGCGGGTTTTGGCGCAGGTTCATTCTTGTCAAACAAGGTCCCTGAAAGTGCACTCAATTTCATCAGCGCGAATTCTATATGCAGTCTCGGGTTGATGCTGCTCCTGTAGCCTGATTCGCATGCCGTAGTGATGGCAAGGGCGTCATAGAGAAATTTGAGGGAGCATCTGTCTGCCTGCTCCTTGTACCGTTTCTTCAATGATTCTGGCAGTTCAAGGAGAGAGTTGAGTCCGCCGCTCTTGCTGACTGTGAGATCACGGAAATGTGAACTCAGGGCTGCGACGAAATGCAGGGCATTGAACCCTTTGGCAAGAATCTCATCGAAGATCAGGAATGCTTTCGGATAATCTCCTGCGAGGAATGCGTCTGTCAAAGAGAAGGAATATTCATAGTCGAGCACATTCAGATTCTTCAGCACATCCTTGTACTGGACTTTTGTGCCGCAGAAGGCGACTGTCTGGTCGAATATTGTCAGCGCGTCCCTCATTGCCCCGTCCGCCTTGTTGGCTATGACATGCAGGGATTCGTCATCGATGTCGACTCCTTCCTTTTCAGCGATTCCCCTGAGCTGCCTTACTATATTGTCGACTGTTATCCTGTTGAAGTCGTATGTCTGGCATCTCGACAGGATGGTCGGCAGTATCTTGTGCTTTTCTGTGGTGGCGAGGATGAAGATTGCATGTGCAGGCGGCTCTTCGAGAGTCTTCAGGAAAGCGTTGAACGCAGCCTGCGACAGCATGTGGACCTCGTCGATGATATAGACACTGTATTTCCCGACCTGCGGAGGAATCCTCACCTGGTCCATGAGGGCCTTGATATCTTCGACACCGTTGTTGGATGCGGCATCGAGCTCGTGTATGCAGTATGACCTGCCCTCCGCAAAGGAAAGGCATGACTCGCAATGTCCGCATGGCTCCATTTCAGGGGTCGGGTCGGAACAGTTGATTGCCTTGGCGAAAATTCTCGCAGTGGTGGTCTTGCCGACTCCGCGCGGTCCGCAGAACAGATAGGCATGCGCCAGCTGTCCCCTGATGATGGAGTTTTTCAGGGTCTGGGCTATGTTGTCCTGCCCGATCAGCGTATCGAAAGTTTCCGGCCTGTATTTCCTGGCCGATACTATATACTGTGTCATAAATCGCAAAGTTAAGCATAATCTTTGTAACTTTGCCGGTCCGGTAAAAATATTGGCAGATGAAAAGATTTTTGATCACATTGGCGGTCGTGCTGATTCCATGCGTGATGTTCTCGCAGGCCCAGATCACGACAAAGAAGATGAAACTGGAGGATTTTCCGGAGAAGACAACCAAGATAGTGCTGTCAGGCAACATATTTCTCGACGGTGAGATAGAGGATGCGGTGAAGAACCAGTGGACGGTGTCTCCGTATGAGTTCTGCACCATGCAGGAATTCGAGGAGCTTAAAGGCAGTGATGACTATTATTTCCTTATCACGGTGCTCGGACAGTTCAAGAAGGAGAGCGAGCCGGGACTCGAAATGCTGTCATTGGTCAAAGGCGGCAAAGGTGCTGATGCAGGAATAGACAGGATGCTTGAAGTGATCACTGTCCCGGTATGTTCGTCAAGATATCCGTCAGGCAGGGAGATATCATTCATTTCCCCATTGATAGACATTATCCAGGAGCAGGTCCAGGCGGCCATGCTCAGGGACATCAATGCCTATGCCGGGCTTCAGGCAAGCTCTTCCAATATGGAGCCTATTCGCGGCAAGAGGATTGTCATAGCGGAGAGTGACATAAATACAGATGTGGACAGCCTTTTCGTCGGCTGGCTTGAAGACAGCGGTGTGGAGGTGCTTCCGGATGACGAGGCCGATGCATTGATGGACGCAAGGGAGGCCAATACGATAGTCAGCTACACGGTGTCCCCTTACGAGGCAGGCCCGGGGTCGTTTTGCTACAAGATGCTCATCGACACGCAGACACATAAGCTGTATTATTACAGGAAATCAAGGATTACCAAAAGGGTAGGTCCAGGATTCCTTTCTGAAGAGCTTGCAAGGGTAGTAAGGAGATAGTTTTCGGTATGATAACAGGGAGATGTGACTGCGGTGTGCAGTATGCGGTCAAAAGAGGGGGTAGCGCTGTAGGATATTGTGCTTTGAGCATAAGATGCGGCACGAGAAGCGAGGCGGGGTATTCTGGAGGGAAGAGAGACACTGACGGATTCCATAGCGGAATTGCACATTTCACGGAGCATGCCGTTTTCAAAGGCACAGGCAAGAGAAATGCGGCGGCTGTCAGTTCCTGTCTCGACAAGCTCGGGGGAGAGCTGAATGCCTACACCACCAAGGAGGAAATCGTGCTGCATGCGACGGTGCTGAAAGAGGATCTGCGCAAGGCGGCTTCCCTGCTTTTCGAGCTTGTGACTTCCCCTTCGTTCCCCGAGCAGGAGATAGAGACTGAGAGGGGAGTGATAATCGACGAGATCAATTCCTACAAGGATTCTCCTTCCGAGGAGGTGTATGACAAGTTCGAGGAAATGCTGTTCGCGGGGCATCCTCTGTCCGGGCCTATTCTCGGGACAGTGTCATCTGTTAGGAAAATTACGAGAGAGGAGCTTCTGAGATTTGTCCATGACAAGTTCATCCCTGTCAACATGGCTTTTACCGTGGTGGCGGATCTCCCTGAAGAGAAACTCGAAAAGTCTGTCAAGAGGCTCGTTTCGGAATACTTCGCTTCAGCGGCATCGTGCCATCAGGAAAGTAATGGTATTATCAGCAGGCCTGCCCCGTTCCGTCAGGCGCGCGGCTTCGATGTCACCAAAAACAAGCGCAACCATCAGGTGAACTGCGTGCTGGGGACTGCTGCCCCGTCTCTGTATGACGGAGACAGGAGGATTGCTGCCGTGCTGCTGTCCAATCTTCTTGGAGGTCCTGCATCCAATTCCATCCTTAATTCGGTCCTGAGGGAAAAGAACGGCTGGGTCTATGGGGTGGAATGTTCCTACACCCAGTATTCAGACACGGGGATAATGGCGATATGTCTCGGATGCGAGAAGGACAATCTCGACAAATGCCTCAAAGCCATATGGAAGGAGCTTGAAAAGCTGAAGAAGGAGCCGATTTCGGAAAGAAGGCTGAAGTCTGCCAAGAAACAGCTCCTTGGGCAGCTTGCTATAAGCGGTGACAACGGGGAGACACAATGTCTTTCAATGGGGAAGTCGCTGCTGGCATACGGGACTGTAGTTTCTCCGGAAGAAAGCAGGAGAATGGTGGAATCAGTCACTGCCGCCAGGCTTCAGGACCTGTCATGCGAACTGTTCGACAGGGCTTCCATGTCCATGCTGACCTTTATCTGACAGGGAATGAGAATCTGATTCCGAATTCTATATTGAAATTGACGGGCCTTTCCTTGTAAATGGTCTGGACATCGCTTCCGTCATTGAAGAAATAGCTGACTCCAGGCTCTACATAGAGTCCGACAAGGGGAGTGAAACTGATTTCTGCACCGATTGCTGCATTCACCGACCATTGCAGCTGTCTGATACGGATGTCGGAAGTCTCGTTCGCTACCGCATCCCCTCCATATACATAATCTGTGGACGACTTTCCATATACGCATTTCTCCACCATGCCGCCTGCATTCGCATACAGGGAGAACCATCTTGACCGGAAAAAGTCATAGCTGGCCTGAAGTGGAATGCCTATATAATGCAGGTCCTGTTCAGTGCGGAAAGAATATTCGTTGCTTCCGGAAGAAATAGAAGATGACAGCATCGAATAAGTCAGACCCGTCTCTATTCCCCAATGTTTTCCGAGGTCGTATCTGACAGACAGTCCGACCCTTACAGGCTGTCTATGCCTTATTTCAGTGTTCAATGTCTCGGAATACGATCTGGACGCACTTTTGACTGGTATCTGGCTGTAGGCAGGACTGTCTTCCTCTAACAGTTCTTTGGAAGAAAGGATAGATGCGGATGCAAATCCGGCATATCCGGGATAGCTGGTGTTTGCCCCGGGAAGATTGGATGCCGAGATGCTGGCATGGATTCTTCTTTCCTTTTTGTTCCCGGGACGGTATTCCGCGTCTGAGACTGTGGAATCATCGAAGTCTCCATATTTGTCAGTCATTGTCCATCCCTCCTGCCCCGACATGTCATTTGCCCCGTTTTTCTGCTTTGACGCAGACTCTTTTGCCGGATGCTCCCCGGTGATGCCTGCTGCAGTGCCGTCTGAAACAGTTTCGTCTGAAACTTCAGTCACGGTATCCTGCGGAATGTATGTCGCCTGAGGTCTTGCCGTCTGACGCAGAGGTGCCGGTCTTTCCGGCCTGTAGTCCACGAGGACGGCATTTCCCCCATTGTCTGCAAGGGCTGTATAGTGCATTGTCCTGACAGCTGATGTGTCGGGGTTCGAGAAACTGAAATATACTACGAGCAGGACTGCTGCAGCGGTGGCGAGAGATGAGATTATGAATATGTTCTTTCTCTTCTCCCTTGGGGTCCGGGCTCCGGTCTGTCTGCCTGGCTGGACAGCCTTGTCCAGCGAGCCGGAGATGGCTTCCCACAGCCCTTCCGGTTCCGGCTCCTTGTAGTCCTGCATCCTTTCGCGCAGCTTGTCTGTCCAGTCTCTGCCCATATCTCTGTCAGTTTTCCGTAGATTCCCTGTATTTCTGTATCTCTTTGGCCAGTATGGCCCTGGCCCTGTGGAACTGTGACGCGGAGGTGCTCTCGCTTATCCCGAGCATCTGAGCTATCTCCCTGTGGCTTTTCTCTTCGAATACGAAAAGGTTGAACACAGTCCTGTATCCGTCTGGAAGCCCCTGTATCATTTTGAGTATCACATCCTGCGGTATGTCATCCACTTCAGTCCCGTCGTCCTCGGGTATGTCTGCCGCATTGCTGTCGTCGAGCCTTCGCGTCTTCCCCTCCGATTTCAGATAATTTACTGATTCATTGACTGCAATCCTTGTCATCCATGCTTTCAGAGAGCCCTGTCCCCTGTATTCGAATTTCCCGATTGAAGAGAAAATCTTTACGAAGCTGTTCTGAAGGACATCGTTTCTGCCCTCTTCGTCCGTGATGTATCTTGAGCAGACAGCGGCAAGATACCCTACATTACGGCTGTACAGGTCTGCCATGGCAGACCTGTCTCCCCGCTGCGCTGCGCGGACAAGATCTATTTCGTTTCTCGACATTCAGGACCATTCCACTCAATTATCTTGCCGTCAGCATCTTCATCAGCCGTAAATCTCAGTTTGATGCATTACTGAAGTATCAGGAGGTTTGATGTGTCTATCCCTTCATCCGTCCCCTCGGCATCTCCAGCCCCGTCTATTTCGCCTGAAGACTCCCTTGTGCAGTAGTCAAACTGCACTGATCTGTCTCCATATCTGATTGAATTCCATTTGAGTGTCAATTTGACAGTCTTCCCTTCCGTGTCAGGCAGACCGTCGACCCCGTCTAAACGGAAGGCGACATAGCCTTCCAGGAATTTTCCGTATGTGTCCCCGTTGGCGTCGTGACGGAACTCCACAACATATTTTTCAGAGTCTTCCGTCGCGTCAGGATTGCCGGTGTAGATGAGGTTGACATCGTGCTGTCCGCCAAATCCTGCGGAATATGTGATAAACCCGAGGGTCATGTATCCGTCCTCTACTACGGTCGGGAATCCCTTGATGATTTCAACGGGATCCGAGCCGTACTCGTATGCGTTGTCGCTGCCTTTGTCAGGAGCCATCTCCTTGGTCAGCAGGCTTTCGATCCATATCAGTTTCACCGCCTTGTCGTATTCACCGGCGTCACCTCCGACCTCGGTGTATTTCACGAATGCCCTTACTTCGTCACCTTTATAAGGGGAAGCTCCATAGCCGACCGGCAGGAGAGTCGTGTTGTCATCCAGCTGCATGTAGAAGGACGAGCCCTGGTCATCGAGCGGTTTCACTGTCACCACAGCGTCCGGGAAAAATATCCCCGGACCGTAATAGTATCCCGTATCCTTGAGGCAGGAAGATGATATCAGGGCGGTTACCGCAAGCAATGCGGCAGCTGTAATTGTTCTGATTGTCGTTTTCATAAAATTCTGTGTTTTTTCAATTCACCATATTAAACCGCGAATTCTGCAAATCTTGCATGCTCCGGAAAAAATTTTTTGATTTTCTTGCTTGCCACCGTGTTTTAAAGTAAGTTTGCAATGTTGTCGAATGTATGGAAGCATGATGACCGCAAAACTGACAGATGCTATAGTATCGGTATGGCGTTTCTATCGTGACGGATTCAGGAACATGACCTGGGGTCGTCCTCTTTGGGGGCTGATCATATTGAAGCTTGTGATTCTTTTTGCCGTCCTGAGGGTGTTCTTCTTCCAGCCGGTGCTGGCAGGCAAGACGGATGCGGAAAAGAGCGACCATGTGGGGAACGAACTGGTGCAGAAGGCATCATCTGCCGTACAGGAAGACATTTGAAGAGCATATTAAATTTTGTATCATGACAGAAGCTGCATTGATCGGATGGTCGAGGGCACAGTTCGCCCTGACCGCGTGTTACCATTGGCTCTTTGTGCCCCTTACTCTCGGGCTGGCCGTGATAATGGCAATAATGGAGACGGTATATGTCGTCAAGAAGGATGATTTCTGGAAGAAGACAGCCAAGTTCTGGCAGAAGATATTCGGGATCAATTTCGCAGTGGGCATTGCGACCGGGATTATACTGGAGTTCGAATTCGGGACCAACTGGAGCAACTATTCTTGGTTTGTAGGTGACATTTTCGGGGCGCCTTTGGCAATCGAAGGGATTCTTGCCTTTTTCATGGAGGCGACTTTTGTGGCAGTCATGTTTTTCGGCTGGGACAAGGTCAGCAGACGCTTCCACCTCGCCTCCACATGGCTGACCGGCATAGGCGCTTCGATTTCAGCATTGTGGATTCTTGTGGCGAATGCATGGATGCAGCATCCTGTGGGGATGGAATTCAACCCTGATACAGTCAGGCACGAGATGGTGGATTTCTGGGCAGTGGTGACGAATCCTGTAGCCATTACCAAGTTCTTTCATTCGGTCCTCAGTGGCTGGATGACGGGTGCGATATTCGTTATCGGTGTCAGCTGCTGGTATCTCCTGAAGAAGAGGGAGCAGAGGTTTGCCAGATCCAGCATCCGCGTGGCGTCTGTAGTGGGCATAGTCGGCACCATAGCCGTGATGTTCACGGGAGACGGTTCGGCCGTGCATGTGGCAGAATATCAGCCGATGAAGCTGGCGGCGGCAGAAGGTCTGGAAGATGGGGGAACGAAGGCTCCGTTCTCGATTGTGCCCGGGGTAGAAATCCCTGGAATGCTCTCATTGCTTGCCACACATGATGTAGACGGATATGTGCCGGGGATAAACGATCTTATCGACGGCTATGTAGCTCCGGACGGTTCAGCCGGCCTGTCTGCCGAGGCAAAGAAAGAGAGAGGTGACCTTGCCTTGCAGGCATTCAGGACATACAGGGAGAATGTGGATACTGATCCCGTTGCGGCTGCCGAAGCGAAGAAGGTCCTGGAGGAGAATGTGGATTATTTCGGATATGGATATATAGAAGACAGTGCCGAACTTGTACCACCGGTCTGGATGGTATACTGGCCGTTCAGGATCATGGTCGGTCTGGGTTGCTTCCTCCTGCTGCTTATGGTTGTAGTGCTATGGCTTGAATATAAGGGGAAGATAGAGAAATTCAGATGGCTGCACTGGACTGCCATCTTCTCGATACCGCTTGTCTATATTGCAGGACAATGCGGCTGGATTGTCGCAGAGGTCGGCAGACAGCCTTGGGCCATCCAGGACCTGCTGCCTGTGAGCGCAGCTGTATCGAGCCTCAGTACGGGTTCGGTCATAACCACATTCTGCATATTCGTGGCAGTGTTCACCCTTTTCCTTGCCATAGAGATCAGAATAATGCTTAAAGCTATCCGCAAAGGACCGCAGACGGCTGTCGAGGACACCGCAGTCGGATCTGTCAGCCAGAATTAGAAATTTTATACGCATTCGATATGGAATATGTATTCTTGCAGCAATACTGGTGGTTTATCGTCTCTCTTTTAGGCGGACTTTTAGTCTTCCTGATGTTTGTGCAGGGAGCCAACACCATGATTTTTTCTGTGGGCAGAACAGAAGAAGAGAGAGCTATGCTTGTGAATTCCACAGGCAGGAAATGGGAATTCACTTTCACTACTTTAGTCACTTTCGGAGGAGCGTTTTTCGCCTCGTTTCCGCTGTTCTACAGTACGAGTTTCGGAGGTGCCTATTGGCTTTGGGTGCTGATTTTAGTAAGCTTTGTCTTCCAGGCCGTATCCTACGAGTTTCAGTCCAAGCCGGGCAATCTGCTTGGGAGGAATGCATTCCGCACATTTCTGGTGATAAACGGATATGCAGGACCGTTTCTCATAGGAGCTGCAGTTGCGACCTTTTTCACGGGTTCTGACTTCATTGTGAACAAGGGGGCTATCGGAGAAGGTCTTTCACCTGTAATCAGCAGGTGGGGGAACGGCTGGCACGGTCTGGATGCCCTTGCAAATCCATGGAATATTGTCCTCGGACTTGCAGTCGTATTCCTTGCCAAGATACTCGGGTCCTTATATATGTTGAACAATATAGATGACAGTGATGTTTCTTCCCGTATCAGAAAGAGGCTGTTGCCGCAGACCGTGGTCTTTCTCGTATTTTTCCTTGCGTTCGTGGGTCATGTCCTTACAAGACAGGGGTTTGCTGTGACTGCTGACGGGACCGTGGTCATGGAGGCTTTCAAGTATTGGCACAACCTGATTCAGATGCCGGCAGTGCTTGTCATTTTCCTCGCCGGGGTCCTTGCCGTGCTTTATGGAATAGTCAGGACCATCGCATGTGGCGGATATCGCAGGGGCATATGGTGGACCGGGGCAGGAACAGTCCTCACTGTGCTGTCTGTCTTTCTGCTTGCCGGCTATAACGGTACCGCATACTATCCGTCTGTTGCCGACCTGCAGAGCTCGCTGACCATATCCAACAGCTGTTCCAGCTACTTCACATTGAAGACAATGACCTATGTTTCATTCATCATTCCGTTTGTGCTGGCATATATAGCCTATGCATGGTGGGCGATGGACCGCAAGTCTGTCACTAAGGAGGAGATCTCCGTAACGGAAGACAAATATTGAAATGGATTTATACCGATATATAAAGAAACATACCACACCGCAGGGTGAAGCCCTCGACTGGATTGAGAAGCAGACCAACATAAGGACGAACCATGCGAGGATGCTGTCAGGCGCTGTGCAGGGCAGGTTTCTGATGATGATGACAGAAATGATCCGTCCTGTGAGGATTCTGGAGCTCGGCACATTCACGGGATATTCTTCAGTCTGTCTTGCCTCGTGCCTTCCGGAGGGAGGGCACCTTGACACCCTTGAGATTAACGACGAGCTGGAGGACCTGATTGTAGAAGGTTTCGAGAGGGCAGGACTTTCCGACAGGATAACCTTGCACATCGGGGACTGCAAAAAGACTCTCGAACAGCTCAGGTCCGGGATCCTTGGTTCAAAAGACGGAGGGACGCGGCTTTACGACATGGTGTATATGGATGCCAACAAGAGGGAGTATCCTGAATATTATTCCCTTGTCTTCGATCTTGTGCGTCCTGGAGGATATATCCTTGCGGACAATGTGCTGTGGGACGGGAAGGTGTATGAAGACAATGTCCCTGGCGACAGGCAGACTTCGGGCATAGCGAGGTTCAATGATATGGTCGCAGCGGACCCGAGGGTGGAGTGCGTGATTGTCCCGATGAGGGACGGGCTGTATCTCATCCGCAAGAAATGATGCCGCTTAGACGAGAATCCTGTCGATGTACTTCCTGTAGTCGGTCGGTGTCATCTTCTTTGCCTTGAAAAATATCCTGTTGAAATTGGACTTGTTGTTGAATCCGCATTCATAGCAGATTTCGGAGACGCTCATCATGGTGTTTTCCAGGAGCCTGCAGGCTTTGGTTATCCTCATCCCGTTGAGGTATGTGACATAGGAAAGCGCTGTGTGCTGCCTGAAGAAATGCGAAAATGCCGAGTCTGACATGTTTATGAGGTTGGAGACCTCGGACAGCTTGATGGGTCTGCCCATGTTCTTTTCCGTGTATGCCAGGACTTTTGCTATTCTCCGTGATTTGGACTGCCTCATCTCGTCGTTGATGCCTCCCGTCATCTCGTGTGGTGTCCCTGCGAGCGAGTCGAGTATTTCCAGAAACCGTGTCGTGCTTCTGAATCCCTTGATTGCAGACAAGGACAGAATTTCTGATACTATTTCGTCATTTTCGCTGACTTTGAACCTGGCTGCACTTTCCACGGAGGTGAGAAGCTCCCTGATGTTATGGAACTGTTTGGTCAGAATGATGGGAAAATTCAGCATTTCCCCCGAGAACTGTATCGTCACAACCCGGTTTTCAGTCAGCTCCGATTTCCATACATGGGGGATGTAAGGCGCTACAAGAATGAGATCTATGTCTGTGAAATCTCCCTTTGTACTGCCTATAATCCTTGATCCTGATGTGTGCAGGACCAGATTTATCTCGAATTCGGAATGGCAGTGGATAGGGTAGTCGAACTTGGCGTTGTCATGGTCAAGGACAATGAAAAGGTCGTCTTTGGCGATAGGTGTTATCTCCTGCTGGATTTCTCTCATGTGACTGTATTTTTTGCAAAAATACTTCAATTTTTGACAATGTCCTCAAAATAGTATCATTCTTTAACCATAATGTGGTTTATTATGAAACGGGAGTGCGATACTTTTGCAAATAGATATTCCCGTTAAAAAATAGTTATGGAATCGTTAAATATAAGTGCCATTGACATAGCGATCATCGCGGTCTATCTGGTATTCATCATCTGGTGGGGTCTGCGCCATGGCAAGAGCCAGAATGCAGGATCATACTTTCTTGCAGGCAGGTCCATGCCGTGGTGGATCATCGGACTGTCGCTTTTTGCTGCGAGCATTTCAAGCACGACACTCATCGGTCAGACAGGAGATGCATACGACACCGGCATTGCGGTATTCAACTATAACCTTACCGGAGTGCTTGTCCTCGTCTTTTTCGCCACATTCCTCCTTCCTCTTTATATCAAGTCCGGGATCTTTACAATACCGGAGTTTCTCGAGAAGAGGTTCGACAAGAAATCCAGATACTATTTTTCGGCAATCTGCATTATCGGCAACATTTTCCTTGATGCCGCGGGTGCGCTCTACTCGGCTGCGCTGATCCTCAAACTGATGTTCCCGGAGGTCAGCCTGAGCGTGTTCATCATAATATTCGCCATACTTGCAGCGTCCTATACAATCCCTGGAGGACTTTCTGCGGCCATCAATGCCGAGCTTATCCAGGCGATAATCCTGATTGTGGGCTCCATTGTGCTGACGGTCGTATGTTTTGCTTCAGGGGGGGCAGAATATTTAGGGGATCTGATGGCGAGCGGGGACATTGCGATGAAGCTTATCCGTCCTCTGACAGACTCCTCCACTCCGTGGCTCGGGCTGATAGTCGGAATGCCTGTCCTCGGAATCTACTTCTGGGCCAATAACCAGACTCTCGTACAGCGCGTACTCAGCGCCAAGACCCTTGATGCAGGAAGAAAAGGCGTGATGTTCGCCGGTTTCCTGACTCTTACTACACTTCTGCTGTTCAACTGTCCGGGTGTCATTGCAAGGAAATTCTTCCCTGGCATGGACAATCCAGACATGGTCTATCCCCGTCTTGTGATAGACCTGCTTCCTGCCGGGCTTCTCGGTCTGATGCTTTCGGCAATGCTTGCCGCCCTTACTTCCACCCTCAGCGCCATTCTCAACTCGACTTCAACCCTGTTCACCATGGACTTCTATGCCAAGATGGACAAGAATGCGAGCCAGAAGAAGCTGGTGTGGGTAGGAAAAATCGCAGCATTAGTGATCATCATAATCGCTGCAATCTGGGCTCCGTACATCGAGAAATTCGGCTCTCTCCTCAAATACTACCAGGAGATGCTGTCATACATCTCCCCTCCAATCGTCGCCACATTCCTCATGGGTATCTTCTGCAGGAGGACCAATGCGACAGGCGCCTTTTCAGGGCTTATTGCCGGTCTGGTGATGGCTGTCGCCATGCTCATCTGGAGAGATGCAATCTTCGGAGACATGCATTTCCTGTTCATTGTGCCTATACTGCTGGTGTTCAGTATGATAATCATATATGTGGTCAGTGTCTTCACAGGGCGTCCGGATCCTTCGAAGCTCCTGGACACGACTTTCACAATGGCGGATTTCAGACAGGAGACAATCGCCCTCAAGCAGGTCAGATGGTGGAACAACTACCGCTATATGGGGCTTGCCCTGGTCATCATATGTGCAATCTTGTTAATCGTTTTCAGTTAAATCTATGAAACTCGAGAAATGTAAAGACAATCCGGTCCTTGCTCCTAATCCGGATGTCTATTGGGAGAATCTTGTCACATGCAACCCTGGAGTCATCTATGACAACGGTGTGTTCTACATGCTGTACCGCGCTGCCGGAGATGATGAGAAACATGTCATCAGGTTCGGTCTCGCCACAAGTACTGACGGGGTGCATTTCCGCAGGGCGAGTACGGAACCGGTATTCAGTCCGAGCGTGGACGGATATGACAGCGGCTGCGTGGAAGACCCGAGAATAGTCAAGAGGGGGGATGAGTTCTATGTGACATATGCCTACAGGCCGATGGCGCCGGGAAGGTACTGGACATTCCCTCACGATGTGGTCCTGAAGCCTGAATGCAGCGAATTCGCGCCTAAGGCCTGGGCGGACAACCTCGGCAATTCCGCTCTCGCGGTCACAAAGGACTTCAAGACTTTCAGGAGGCTTGGGCGTCTCACTTCGCCGGTGCTCGACGACAGGGATGTGATCCTTTTCCCTGAGAAGGTGGGCGGCAAGTTCGTGATGATGCACCGTCCGAAGGAGTATCTCGGAGAAAAATATTGCGGAGTGGAGTATCCTTCCATCTGGCTGAAGTTCTCCGATGACCTTCTGGAGTGGGAAAACAAGGAGGAGCACCTCCTGATAACCGGCCGCAAAGGCACATGGGAAGAGAAAATCGGGGGAGGGGCGCCTCCAATCCTGACAGACAGGGGATGGCTCGTGATCTACCACGGTGTCGGAGACGGCGGACTGTCCGCATATAAGGCAGGCGCCCTGCTTCTTGACAAGGACAATCCTCTGAAAGTGCTGGCAAGGACACCGGATCCGATCCTCGAGCCGGAATGTCCTTATGAAACAGAAGGACTTTATGCCTGCTGCGTGTTCCCGACAGGGAATGTGGTCGTGGACGGGACCCTGTATGTCTACTATGGCAGCGCCGACAAATATATAGGTCTGGCGACATGCCGTCTGGATGACCTGCTCGACCATCTTACACAAAACTGCATGATTTGATACAACCATTATAACACTCAATCAAAAGACCAATGAAAGCAACAAAACTAGTTTCTTTATTCCTTGTTCTGGTCACGGCACTGTGGTCCGGAAAGGAAGCAGCCTGGGCGCAGACCCCGGGTGGTCAAATTGATATTGAAGGTCTGGTCTCTGACCAGAACGGACAGCCGGTTGTCGGTGCTTCGATTGTAGTATCGGGGACTGACAACTATGCCATTACCGGAACGGACGGAGATTTCGTCCTCAAAGGTGTGGATACGGACGCTACCCTCGAAATCAACTGCCTTGGCTATGAAGACCAGACAGTGGAAGTGAACGGAAGGGCTGTCATCAATGTCACCATCAATGAATCGACTACATTTCTGGATGAAATAGTAGTCGTAGGTTACGGACAGATGAGAAAGAGCGACATGACAGGTTCTGTCGCATCCGTGAGCGCTGACAAGATCGTTAAATCTCCTGCCAATTCCATCGAGAGCCTGATGCAGGGACGTATCGCAGGAGTGCAGGTCATCAGTTCTTCACAGGACCCTGGTGCCTCTACGACAGTCAGGATCAGGGGTAACTCTTCCATCAACGGTTCCAACGCCCCTCTTGTAGTAGTTGACGGCTTCCCGTTCGGAGATGCAGGCGACCTCAAGCAGATCAACCCTCAGGACATCGTTTCCATGGAGGTCCTCAAGGATGCTTCCGCTTCCGCAATCTACGGTTCGAGAGGTGCCAACGGTGTGATCCTCATCACCACCAACAGGGCTACCAAGAACTACACTGAAATCACCATCAGACAGCAGACTTCCATTTCCGAGTTCACTTCAGAGCTCAACCTGTGGAGAGACCCTGTCCTGATGGCAATGCTTACCAACGAATCAAGACGCAATGCCGGTCAGGTGGAGCAGTATATCGGAGCGACCGATGCCAACGGTGTCTACTATCCTTCCATCGAGGAACTCCAGACCACCTGGACCACCAACACCCGCTGGGATGACCTCGTGTTCAGAAAGACTCCTGTTTCCAACAACACTACCGTGCAGATAAAGAGTTCTACAGACAGGACAAGCTTCTCCGCGAGTCTCAACTATTATCTCGACAACGGTGTGTACATCAAGGACAGCTATGACAAGTACGGCGGAAATTTCAGCGTGGAGCACAAGGTGTTCGACAACCTGACCATGAAGGCCAGCGCCAACATCAGCCACAACCGCAGGAACAACAATGGAGGACTTGCATACTGGAGAAATCCTATCTTCCCTGTATATGATGAGGAGACAGGCGACTACTGGCGCTACAGCGCAAATGACTACAGCCATCCTCTTGCAATCACCAACCTGCAGACCAACAAGACTGCCGGCACTGATGTGATAGCATATGCGGCCATAGACTGGAAAATCATTCCTGACCTCTCAGTTACAGGACAGTTCAACTACAAGCACGGCGAGACCATCACCGACCAGTATTATCCTGATATCTATACCGAGACCGGAGACTACAACGACGGTTACGGAAGCATTTCCAACTGGAAAGATGACAACATGGTGCTCGACCTTTATGCTACTTATGACAAGACTTTCAAGGGGAACCACCATTTCACCGCGATGCTGGGTTATTCCTATGAGAATTATGTGTCAAGGTCTTCTTCACTCGCTTCTGTAGGTTATGTGAACGAGGCTCTCGGCAACGAGAATCTCCAGGCAGGTAATGCAGAGCAGTACAGAATCAGCAACGGTGAGACCAGGACACAGCTCGTGTCAGGACTCCTCCGTCTCAACTACAGTTATGACGACCGTTATCTGTTTACTGTTACGGGCCGTATCGACGGTTCTTCCAAGTTCGGTACTGAAAACAAATGGGCACCGTTCCCTTCAGGGGCTATCGGCTGGAACATGCACAACGAGGAGTTCATGAAGAACCAGAATGTGATCAGCGCATTGAAGATAAGGGCGTCATACGGTATCTCGGGTAACCAGGGAATCTCCCCGTACCAGACCCTGAGCCGCTACGGCCAGCACAAATATTACTACAACGGTTCATGGCAGACTGCCATCGGTCCGGGCTACCAGTCAGGTACAACAGGACAGGACGGTATCTATGCCCTCTGGAGCGGTATAGCAAACACTGAGCTCAAATGGGAAGAGACCAGCCAGCTCGACATCGGAGCGGACATCTCCCTCTTTGACAACAGGCTCAACATCACTTTCGACTGGTACGACAAGGTAACATACAACCTTTTGAGGGAAAGGAATATCGCTCCTTCATCAGGATATGACAAGATGTGGGTCAATGATGGTGTCATCAGAAACAGGGGTATAGAACTCACCATCGACGGTACCATCTATTCCGACAAGGACTGGGACATCAGGGGAACATTCGTGTTCTCACGCAACCGCAACAAGGTGGTAAGCCTCGGTAACTCTATCGAGAGCGGACTTATGACCGATCCTGCGACAGGAATGCAGTATGAATATTACGGCAACCAGTCCGAGCAGTTCAGGGCATATACCAATATCCTTGCAGTCGGACAGCCGATGTATGTGTTCTACGGATACAAGACTGACGGCATCGTGCAGTCTCTCGAAGAAGGTCTTACTGCCGGACTGACGGGAGATGACGCACAGCCTGGAGAGTTCAAGTATATGGACATCTACAACGGTGACGGGCTTTCTACGGTGGATGAGAACGACAGATGCATCATCGGCGACCCGAACCCTGACTGGACAGGTTCCCTGAGCTTCGACATTTCATGGAAAAACATCGATTTCAGCGTCTTCTTCAACGGAGTCTTCGGGAACGATGTGATCAACACCAAGAGATTCGACCAGCCTAGCAACATGCCGCTCCGCTGGACGACCGACAACCCGACCAACGATTATCCGAGACTGAATGCCAACAGGCAGACCAAGTTCTCGGACTGGTGGATCGAGGACGGCTCGTTCGTGAGGATTCAGCAGATGCAGCTCGGATACAATCTGGATCTGTCCAAATACAACAATGTCCTCAACAGGATCCGTTTCTATGTGAATGTGGACAATCTCTATACTTTCACCAAGTTCACTGGATATGACCCTGAAGTGGGGATGACCGGAATCTACAGCGGAGGATATCCAAGGCTGAGGAAATGGACATTCGGAATAGATTTCACTTTCTAAATCATTGGACATGAAAACACTAAAATCAATCATAGCAGGTTTATGCGTTCTCGGGCTTGCAGGATGTAGCCTTGAGGAATACCCATACGGCTTCTATTCCGAGAACAACTTCTACAAGACGGAAGCCGACGCGCAGGCTGCAGTGCTGTACATCTACGATGCCATCAACTATATCGAATGGTCGAGGTCAATCGTGTTCCTCGGGGACATGAACACCGACGAGATGACTCCGAAAGGAGATGCAGCCGCTTCCACCCAGGATCTGGACGCATGGAGGTCAAACAATTTCAAGAGCAACACGACGCTCGGCAACTATTTCAAATATTCATACATCACCATCAACAGGGCGAATGCGGTCATCAAGAATGTCCCTAACATGAACATTGACCAGTCCTACAAGGACAGGTATGTGGGCGAGGCATATTTCATGAGGGCATATTCCTATTTCAACCTGGCAAGGAACTTCGGAAGGGTGCCTATCCATCTGACTCCTGTAGAGACTCTCGAGGACACGCAGGTAGGACTTCCTGAAAACCTTGATGCGATGTGGGACATAATCATTACCGACCTCAAGACGGCATGCGACCTCCTGGACTATTATACAGTGCCTGAGACCGGCCGTGCAGACCTCGCAGCAGCGCAGGGACTTCTTGCCAAGGCTTATCTGCACATCGCTTCCGCAAAGGACCATGGAGTGCCTCAGTACAAAGACATGACATTCGATGTGGATGAATATTACGCAGAGGCTGCAAAATATGCAGGCTATGTCGTGGACAATCCGGAGCAGACCACATACGGTTTCGAAGAGAACCTGCTCGACATATTCGATGTCAACAAACCTACAGGCAAGGAGCACATCTTCATCATGTCCATGGACAGGACAGGAGAGAGCGAGGGCCAGTATTCCAAGATCTCGAAGATGTACCTGCCTTACATTTCAGGTGCCACCATCTATCTGAAACAGGGTGATACTGACGAATATATCGCTTCACACGACGGATGGGGAGAGTACAGGACAGACCTGGATTTCTATGACGAGGCATATGAAACCGGTGACCTGAGGAAGGAATGGCTGCTTGTGGATGAAGTCTATGATGCCAATGGAAATGTTACAGGATCTGTTGATGAAGGCACATTCGAATATCCTTTCTGCAGGAAGTACATCGATCCTGAGTTCCAGGGAGACAAGACTTCCACAAGACCATATCTGATGAGATTCTCTGACATTGCGCTCACTTATGCAGAGGCCGCAGGTCCTACAGCCAAGTCCTATGAGCTTGTGAACAAGATCCGCAGCCGTGCAGGGCTTGGGGAGCTCCGCTCGGGGATGAGCACGGATGAATTCCGCGAGGCTGTCCTCAAGGAAAGAGAAGTGGAGCTGGCTTTCGAAGGCAACATCTGCTATGATCTCAGACGCTGGAACAAGATGCAGGATATAACGGCTGCCAAAGAGCAGGGACTCACTGCCGAGGACATGGTGTTCTATCCTCTTCCATCAGTCGAGACAGACCTTAACCCTAACCTTTAAAATTTTCTGACAACATGAAAAAGATTATATTGATTTCTTTTGCCTGTCTTCTTGCCATTGTCGGCTGCAAGAAAGACCCGTGGGATGTCGTGGAGAAAGGGGAATGGAACAATGACAGGATGATTCTCGACATCAAGTTCGTGGGACAGGCAGGAACGGCCGAGATAGACAATACCGATGAAAATACGGGTGTCATCTCCCTCCAGCTGGCATCAAACACTGTTGAGGACATGTCCGCTGTGGCAGTGGAGTCTCTCACGGTGTCCTACAAGGCTACAAGCTCGCTGTCAGTAGGCGAGACAGTAGACTTCACTGCTGCGGAAGCACCTCAGATCGTGGTGACTTCACAGACCGGCAAGTCAAGGACATACACCATCGAGATGACTGAATTTACCGAGACCATTGTCGGATGCTATGCCCTGACCGGTACAAAACTCTGGTGCGGTACAGGCTCGACATTCGGCGGAGCCGCTGTCATGTCTCCTGAAGAAAAGTCATGGTGCTGGGATTCCAACGGATATGGTCCGCAGGCCGAGTATGACGACTATCTGGAATTCACCCTCACTGAAATCACTGCAGACGGCAATACCACAGGCCAGTGCATCCATTATGGCGGTGAAGATGCAAAGCACTGGAACTGCATATTCGCGGCAAGCTCCAACCCTGAAACCGGCGTTGCTCTTGACCTGCACCATTTCTACAGGCAGATTCCTATTGGCACAAGCACATGGATAAGGAACTACACCGACAACACCATCACTTTCATCGACAGCGAGGGCAATGAGACAGTAGGCGAATTCCTTCCTGCAGGCAATTATGACTATGTGGTGAACAGGGAGGATACCGGAGCACAGGAAACCCATAGAGTGACTGTCGACAACAATGCCTTCCGTTTCGCCCTTTCCGGTACACAGGACTGGAATAACATCTATACCGACTATGACAAGTTCGCCAAGCATCCGATGGCATACTACATCATGGTCCAGAAGGTGGATGCCATACCGGAAGCTTCCAAGACCGAAGGCTCTGAAGGTGACATCAGCATCGATGAGCCAGAGGAACCGTCAGAGTTCGTGCTTGCAGGTGACTATTCATTGTCGAGATTCACAGTATACGGCGGTTCTGACAGTCCTGCATTTGTCAATCCTGTAGACAAGAACTGGTGCTTCATCAATGTCGAGGCAGAAAGCGACAATGTCCTGACCCTCACTGCAGGTGCTGACGGGGATGCAAGCGGTACTGCCAACTACGGTGCCGGAGCAGACGGACAGTATTGGGATTATGTCTATAAGGCAGATCAGAATCCTTCTGGATCGGGAGCTGTTGATTTGACCAAATATTATGGCATGCTGCCTCACGGGGATTCCGAATACACCTATGACGCAGAGGCATCCACAATCTCATTCAAGTCAGGTGCAATTACAGTCACGATGACCCTCCTGCAGCCGGGAGACTATACCTACGGCTCGGCATCCCTGACCATCCCGGCAGGAAGCATAGGAATAGACTTCCCATGCGGCGGTCAGCCCGGCTCTTCTGACTATTACTGGACCGACTATGACAGGTTCGCAGTATGCCCTATCAATTATGTGATGATTTTCAGCAAGAATGTAAGCGAGTAAGCTATGACTTTGACGAAAATATTCAGTTTGGTTATGCCTCTGGCTCTGACCTTCTGCGCATGCAGCAAGGCGGAGCCCGGGCTTTCCGAAGGCGGTGAATCCACAGGTCCTGTGACATTGAGCATGGTGGACAAGAATGCCACCGACGAGACCAAGGCCCTGTATTCCAATCTCTGGACTATCCAGAAGACAGGTTGGATGTTCGGGCATCATGACGATCTGATGTACGGGCGTTACTGGTACGGAACCGAAGGCGGCTCTGACACCAAGGCAGTCTGCGGTGACTATCCGGCGGTCTACAGTTTCGATTTTGCTGAAATCATGGATGACCGTCATGACAACCCTGCGTCCGTTACTGCAAATGAGCTCAGACGCAAATGCATGGTGGAGGCATACGACAGGGGAATGGTCCTGACAGCCTGCATGCATATCAACAACCCTCTCACAGGGGGAGATTCGTGGGACAATTCCAGCAGGGAAGTGGCTGCCGAGATCCTCAAGGACGGGAGCGAGACCAATATCAAGTTCAAGGAGTGGCTCGACAGACTTGCGGATTTTGCCAACAACCTCAAAGGCTCTGACGGCAAGGTGATACCTGTCATTTTCCGCCCGTTCCACGAACATACCCAGTCATGGTCATGGTGGGGAAGTTCCTGCACCACTGAAGGGGAGTTCAAGGCACTCTGGAAATTCACCATAGACTATCTGCGTGACACCAAGGGAGTCCACAGCTTCATCTATGCCATTTCTCCGCAGATGGACAATGCCAAGACGGAGAACGATTTCTATTTCAGGTGGCCCGGCGATGACTATGTGGATTTCATCGGGATGGACTGCTACCAGGGTATCAACAACAGCGTGTTTGTCAATAACCTGAAGGTCCTGAGCATGATATCCAAGAAGAAACTGAAACCTTGCGGTGTGACCGAGACCGGAGTCGAAGGCTTCACTGCCGAAGATTACTGGCTGACCAATATCGCAGCCCCTATGGCAGGCAGGAACATGTCCCTGCTTGTGACATGGAGGAACAAGTATGTGACCGAAGAGACGGACAAGCATTATTTCTCCGTATATCCGGGACATCCTTCAGAGGACAGTTTCATCGAGATGTACGAGAGGGCGGACACATATTTCTGCGAGGATCTTCCTGACATGTACACGATGGCTGAAGATGTCACTATAAACTGACAGTTGATTATGAATATTCTGAAAACCGCGATTATGGCTTTGGCTGCATCAGTCTCCGTGTCCCAGCTCTCCGCTGCGGATGTGCGCAGACAGTCCCTTGACGGGGAATGGCAGTTCCGCCAGGAGAGATACAACGACTGGTATCCGGCACAGGTGCCCGGCACGGTCCATACCGATCTTATGGCGAACGGCCTGATTGATGACCCGTATATGGGCCTGAACGAAAGGAGTGTCCAGTGGGTGGACAAGGAGGACTGGATCTACAGGACAAGTTTCGATGTGGCTGAAGACGTATGGGCATCCGGCAACATAGACCTTGTGTTCGAAGGTCTCGACACCTATGCCGATGTCTACCTCAATGACAGCCTTATCCTGAAGGCGGACAACATGTTCCGCGGATGGAGAGTGGCTGTGAAAGACCTGCTCAAGGAGAAGGACAATGAGCTCATGGTGCATTTCTACTCTCCGACAAGGATAGGGCTTCAGAAGCTGGAGGCATTGCCATACACCTACGAGGCTATCAATGACCAGTCGCAGAACGGGGGACTGTTCGACAAGAGAGTGAGCATATTCACCCGCAAGGCAGGTTACCATTATGGTTGGGACTGGGGTCCGCGTCTTGTGACTTCTGGCATTTGGAGACCTGTCGGTCTCGAAGGCTGGACTGATGCAAGGGTGAGTGATGTATATTATCATCAGACTGAAGTCTCTTCGAAAAAGGCGGTCATCGATGCCGAGGTGGAAGTGATTGCCGACAAGGACATGGACAAGGCTGTCATAGAGATTTTCGCTGACGGGAAATCCGTGGCAAAAGTTTCGAAGCCTCTTGTCAAGGGCAAGAATGTCATCGGGATGCCTTTCACGATGAAAAATCCAAAGCTCTGGTGGACAAGGGAGCTCGGTGAACCTTATCTCTACGATTTCGAGACAAGGGTTTCATGTGACGGAGCGCAGAAAAGTTCTCTGCACACATCTGTCGGCATCAGGTCGATAGTCCTCGACAGGTCCGCCGAGGGTGCAGGCAAGAATTTCCGTTTCATTCTCAACGGTGTCCCTGTCTTCATGAAAGGAGCCAACTACATCCCTTGTGATGTGTTCCTTCCGAGGGTTACCGATGAGATATACAGGCAGACCATAGAGGATGCGGCTGCCGTGAACATGAACATGCTGAGAGTATGGGGCGGCGGCACATACGAGGATGACAGGTTCTATGACCTGTGCGACCGTTACGGCATCCTGATATGGCAGGATTTCATGTTTGCATGCAGCATCTATCCCGCTTCCGGAGAGTGGCTTGAATCGGTCAAGGCAGAGGCTGAATACAATATCCGCCGTCTGCGCAACCATGCCTGTGTAGCCTTGTGGTGCGGCAACAACGAATGCCATGACGCATGGTATGGCTGGGGCTGGGACAAGAGGTATGCATCCAAGGGACATCCTGAATACGACAAGATCATAGACGACCAGTTCTGGACCCAGTATCATGTAGTGCTTCCTGAGATGGTCAGCAGGTTCTCCCCTCATACTGCCTATGTGCCGTCATCCCCTTATGCAGAGCCGAGGACAGTGAGCCAGCCGGACAAGGGTGACATGCACAACTGGCAGGTATGGCACAGCCGTGCTCCATTCGCATCCTACAACACTACCAGAAGCCGCTTCTTCAGCGAATACGGATTCCAGTCATTCCCTGGAGTGGAGAGCATCAAGAGGTTCGCTCCTGACTCTTCAGTGTGGAGGATAGATTCCGATGTGATGATGTCCCACCAGAGAGGAGGCTCTTTCGCCAACATGAGGATTGCCCAGTATATGGAGGACGAGTACTGGAGACCTGAAGATTTCGAGGACTTCATCTATATGAGCCATGTCCTGCAGGGCGATGCCATCAAGATTGCGATCGAGGCGCACAGAAGGGACAAGCCGTATTGCTGGGGTTCACTCTTCTGGCAGCACAATGACTGCTGGCCTGTGGCTTCCTGGTCAAGCCGGGACTGGTACGGGTGCTGGAAAGCCCAGCATTATTTTGCAAAATATGCCTACAGGGACATCCTCGTGTCACCTGTCATCAAGGACGGGAAAGTGACTGTGACAGTGGTATCCGACCGTCTTGCGAAGACAAAGGGAGAGCTTGTCCTGAAGGTGATGGACATGCACGGCAAGGAATACTGGTCATGGTCAGAGCCTGTGACCCTTGAAGCCAACAGCAGCAAGGTGTTCTATGACGGAGTTCCCGAAAATATAGGAGATCCTTCGGAAATGATACTTTATGCAGTCTTCAAGACAAAGGACAGCTCATATGACAATATCTGCTGCTTCAACCTGTTGAAAGACATGGATCTTCCTGATGCGGAGATTACATATGAAATCAGGCAGACCGGGGACGGGTATGAAGTGGAGCTGTCGTCGGACAGCTATGCAAGGGCTGTATGGCTGACGATTGACGGCACTGACCATCATTTCTCCGACAATTATTTCGACATCCTCCCTGGGGGAACGAAGACGGTGAGCGTCAAGACAGGGCTTACGGAAGAGGATTTCCGCAGCCAGTTGAGAATCAGGCATCTTGCCCAGACGAGAGAAAGCGTTGCCGTGGAAATTAACCCGGACAAGATTGTCAGTGCAGGATATATAGGGAACGGGGTCCAGTGGGACCCCTATTCTCTTGATTACGGCAAGGGGCGCGTGGAGATAAGCGATGCGGACAAGGTGAAGCTTTATTCCCGTCTCGACACTATGAAGCCGGCTTTCATCAGGATGATGCAGAACACGACATCCCAGTTTACTGACGGCAAGTTCGACCCCGATAAAGGGCTTGACCATCTTTCGATTCTGCTGGATTACTGTCAGAGCAGGGGAGTGACCGTGATGTTCGGAGACTGGGGCGGCAGGATCGTGGATGCCAAAGCCAAGACGGTGAACGAGGAAATGATAGGATATGCAGCCGAATATCTCCGTTTCCTTGTGGAGGACAAAGGATATGACTGCATCAAGTTCTACAACCTTATCAATGAGCCCAATGGCTACTGGTCCACGAGCGACGGGAATTTCGACCTGTGGTCTGATGCGATGCTGGTGATGCACAGGAAAATGGTGGAGAACGGGATTGCAGAAAAGGTGGAACTGGTAGGTCCTGATGCCGCCATATGGACTCCGCAGGAGGCATGGTGGGTGACAAAAAGCAATGAAAAGCTCGGGGATGCCATAGGACTTTACGACATCCACACCTATCCGTCCAAAGTGACTATCAATTCCGGTGAATACACCGACATAATCTCAGCCTACAAGTCACGGGTCCCTGAAGGCAAGAAGATAGTAATGGGAGAAATAGGCATCAAGTTCGTGGAGGCAGCAGATTCTCTTTACAACAAGGAGAATATCCGCCGTGCCAACGAGTGCAGTTTTACCTCCAAGTCGGATTCACAGATGTTCGTCTATGACCCTATGTATGGTACCGACATGGCCGATGCTGTGCTCCAGACTGCAAATGCGGGTTATTCAGGCACTGTGGCCTGGATGCTGGATGATGCCATGCATACCCATGAGACCCGTGACAGGCTCAAGATATGGGGCTTCTGGAATATTTTCGGGGAGGAGTTCTTCGGAGCGGAGCAAGAACAGGTCCGCCCGTGGTTTTATGCATGGTCACTCCTGTGCCGTTATCTGCCTTCAGGATGTGACCTGAATGAAGTTTCTGTCACTTCAGAGGCAAGGATGCCTGCCCTGACAGGACAGATTGGAATGGCGGCTTCCTGCGTAAAGGCGGCAAGTGCAGTAAAGGACGGCAAAAGATCTGTCTTTCTTGTCAATGTAGGGAAATCACCTGTCAAGGTAGACCTCTCTTCATCTTCAGAGCTTCAGATACCCGATGCTTCGGTCTATGTCTATGGAGAAGGTCTTTTCGAGACTGAAGGCGACTGCACCATGCTTCCTGACAGGACTGGTGTGGATGCGGACCTCGCTTCTGGCATGACATTGCTTCTCCAGCCGGAGAGCCTGACTGTCATTACCAATATGTAGGACCGGACACGCAGTGTTGATATAACTGGTTTATATATAAAATGTTGTGAAACTCCATGATGGACAGTGCCCTAAAAAAACAGGGGACTGTCCATTTTTCATTGCCATATTCTGTTGTTCAGCAGACTGTTATGACAAATCCAGATGGACAGTCCCTACAAAAGCATTATGAATATTTACAGTCTTGTGACTATTGCAAAGCTCTGTGCAGGGAGTTCCACAGCAATTTTGCCGTTGCGTACGGTTGCAGGAACAGGTCCTTCGAGTTCAGGTCCGTTCTGTGAATCCCTGAAAGTGTAGAGATAGTATCCTTTGCCTGCATCGTCAGGGAGCGCAAGCCTGATGTCGCTGTCCTGGTCAGTCAGGTTTACAAAAGCTGCAGTATAGTTACCCTGCTCCGTCTTTCCTGCAGTACAGTGGATTCCTTCAGGCAGATTGCCTGTCATTTCAAGGATGTCCGTGCCTGCAGGGAAGTATTTGCACATCATTGACCATGTGTAGTACCAAGGTCTTATTTCTTCCTGTGACGGGTCATTGAACACTTCGCTTCCGAGAATATTCCACATGCCCCAGATTTTTATGTCTTCAGTCTCACCAGAGTCCCCGTTGGAGTGCATCGCATCGTCAAGCATCCATGCTGCCGCTCCGGAGAATCCGTTGTTCATCACTTCCATGAGGAAAAGAGGCATGTCCAAGGCATAGAAATAGTCGTATACAAGCATGTTGCAGTCCGAACCCTTGGTGAAAGGATGACCTTCGACTCGCCTGTCGTATTCAGCCTGCAGGGCAGCGTCTTCAGGGTTGTGGTATTTGTAGCCTGCTTCTCCGAATATTATCTGTTTCCCTTCCGGAACGAGGGCCCTTATCTTCTGCATGTCTTCAGCAAATTTACCGCTTCTCACATAGTGCTGTCCAGGATATGCGTGGATGTCGTAGAGTCCGATGTGTCCGTCAAGGTCTGCCGCAGCGTTTGCGACCCAGCCTTCCGTGCCGAATTCCGATGCCGGATTGCGGTAGTTGAGCACTGCATCAGGGCCTGCAAGACTTACCTTGTCTGTAAGTCCTTCGTATTTCTGCATCTCTGAGACAAACAGTTCCGCCATCTTTTCCCACAGCTTGTAATCTCCGTTTGTGGATGCCCAGTTGCCGTCAGGTTCGTTGAAAATGATGAAATGCCTGATGCAGTCGAACCCTTTCTCCATCACGAGCCAGTTCAGGTGCGACACTGACATCCTGACCCATTCCATGGAGTCTTTCATCGACCATTTCGGAGGGTTGTATTCTCCGTACACTACCATTATCCCGTTGTCCTGGCAATATCCGAGAAGTTTGAGCAGGTATTCCGCATTTCTTTCCCTGTCATATTTCCCGGTTTCAGGGTCATAATATGAGAAAGGGCTGTTGATCATGCACCTGACATATTGCGGCTGCATGAAATCAAGCCTTTCGAAGATTGTCTGCCAGTCTTCTTCGGTGATTTCGCTTCCCCAGGAGAGGGCTTCGTCATAAGGGTCCCATTCCACTCCGTTCCCGATGTAGTCCGGGTTGATTACATTGTCTGTGACTGATACTTCTATGCTGTCGCTGCATGAGCATAACGCGAAAACTGCGGCGGCACAGAGTACGGCAAGATTGGTTATTTTCATGATATTTGTGTTTTAATTGCTTATACACAAATATATACAATGAAAGGACAGGTTCAGCCGTCCTTTCAATATAGTATCATACTTTGACCGGATTATAGCTTATTGCCGCGTGATATGCGCCCCGAGGGCGTTGAGACGAAGGTCGATGTCCTCATATCCACGGTCTATCTGCTCGATGTTGCTTATGACGCTCGTGCCCTTTGCAGACATTGCGGCAAGCAGCAGGGCGATGCCGGCGCGGATGTCCGGGGACAGCATGTTTCCTGCCTTGAGCTGGAAATTGTGGTCATGCCCGATGACTACTGCCCTGTGGGGATCGCAAAGGATTATCTGCGCCCCCATGTCTATCAGCCTGTCCACGAAGAAAAGCCTGCTCTCGAACATCTTCTGGTGGATTAGCACGCTGCCTTTGCATTGCGTGGCAACGACAAGCATCACGCTGAGGAGGTCTGGGGTGAGTCCCGGCCATGGGGCATCCGAGATTGTCATGATCGAGCCGTCGAGGAAGGAGTCTATGACATAGCTTCCCTGTTCAGGGACATATATGTCGTCTCCTCTCTGCTCAAGCTTTATCCCGAGCCGTCTGAAAGATTCAGGGATTATCCCGAGATTGTCGTAAGACACATCCTTGATGGTGATGGAACTCCTGTTGAGAGCTGCCATTCCGATGAAGCTGCCGACTTCAATCATGTCTGGAAGGATGGTGTGTCCTGCCCCGTACAGTTTGTCGACCCCATGGACCGTCAGCAGGTTGGAGCCGATGCCTTCTATCCGTGCCCCCATTGCCGTCAGCATCCTGCACAGCTGCTGTATATACGGTTCACAGGCGGCATTGTATATCGTGGTTGTGCCTTCCGCCAGGGTGGCTGCCATGAGGATATTGGCAGTACCTGTCACGGAAGCCTCGTCTAAAAGCATGTATTTCCCCGACAGGTTCCTGCCGTCAGGGACATGCAGGAAGAACGCCTTCTTGTGTTCGTCGTAGTCCAGGGAGGCACCGAGGTTGATCATTCCGGTAATGTGGGTGTCGACCCTGCGCCGTCCAATCTTGTCTCCTCCCGGTTTCGGGAAATAGGCTCTTCCGAAACGGGCGAGGAGCGGACCTACCACCATGACAGAGCCTCTGAGGGCTGCGCATTTGCGTACGAAATCGTCGCTTGAGATGTATTCCGTGTCGATATCGTCAGCCTTGAATGTGTATTTGCCCTTTTCAATTCTGTTCACTTTCACCCCCATTCCTTCGAGGAGGATGATCAGGTTGCGGACATCGAGAATCTCCGGGACATTGGAGATGGTCACCTCCTCTTCTGTGAGAAGAGTGGCGCTTATCACTTCCAGTGCCTCGTTTTTCGCTCCCTGCGGTCTGATTGTTCCGCTGAGCTTGTAGCCGCCTTCGATTACGAACGAACTCATTGCTGTTGTCTTTTTTATTATATATAATGTTTCAATCTTGTGCAGACAACAGCAATGAGTTCCGTCCAACCCACATCCGGCAAGCCGGATACCCCAATGGGGTGTCACCCACCTCAATCCTCCCTCTCCGGGAGGAAGCATTGTCCGTTGTCTGTTATTAAAAATTAAATGTGCTCCACTTCGGGGTGCAGGGTGATGCCGAACCTTTCGCGGACAGATGACACTATCTTGTCCTCAAGGGCTATCACCTCATCAGGGGTGGCTTCCCCTGTGACATTGACGATCACCAAAGGCTGTCTTTCATATACCCCTACATTTCCTTCCCTGTATCCTTTCCATCCACACTGCTCGATCAGCCATGCTGCAGGAATCTTCACGAATCCTGATCCCATGTCGTAGTGCGGCACACTGCATCCTGCCCCGTTATAGAGAGTTGCAATGGAGGCAACCCTGTCATAGTCTGATTTCGGCACTACAGGGTTTTTGAAGAAACTCCCTGCACTTCCCATTTCAGACGGCTCGGGAAGTTTGCTTTTCCGTATGCCGACAATCACATCCCTTATTATAGCAGGGGTCAGCCCTGGAAAAGCATTTCCGGCCTCAAGTCCGTCCTGGATAGCTGCCCCGGACGGAGCACTGCCTTCCTGTACGCCCCGATCTGTCAGGGAGGATTCCACAGCAGAGCGGATGTGCCCGTAATCGAGGACAGGCTTTGGGTTTGCCGACAGTCTGAAAGTGACGGAAGTGACTATGTATCTGCCTTTCCTGTCTCTCTTGAAGAGGGAGTCCCTGTAGCCGTAACCGCATTCGTCGGCCTTGAATGAGACTTCTCTCCCGAGGACCATGTCGTAGCAGTTGACCTTGTCGATCACATCCTTGATCTCGACTCCGTATGCCCCGATGTTCTGTACGGCTGCAGCCCCTGTCTCCCCGGGGATGTGTGAAAGATTCTCCACTCCCCACAGGCCTTTCTCTGCCGCCCATGCGCAGAAGTCGTCGAATATGACTCCAGCCCCGACCTCGACAGCCACATCCAGGCAGCCGGGTTCTTGCCCGTCTGATTGCCATTCTTTGTGCCCGGAGTCCGGCACTGCCATCTTGCGTGGGCAGTCATGTCGTATGAACCTTATGCCTGAATGCAGCAGCGTCCCCGGGAAATCCTTGGTGAAAAGCAGGTTGCTTCCGCCTCCGATATGCAGCACGGGGGCCGGAAGACTTGCAATCATTCCTCTGATTTCTTCCAGGTCTCCCGTGCTGTCGTATTCCACGACACAAGCCGCCTTCACCCTCATCCCGAAGGTGTTGCGGCCCGTGATGTCCATATTGCGGCGGATGTCTGTCATAAGCAAGTGTATTATCCGATTTCAGCACCGTTGGCGAGGGTCTCGGCAGGGGTGACGAACCTCATCCTGCCGTCTCCCTGACGGGCCATGAGTATCATTCCCTTGGACTCGATGCCCCTGATCTTGCGTGGGGCAAGGTTGGCAAGGATGCATATCTGTTTGCCGACCATTTCCTCAGGAGAATAGTATTCGGCTATTCCTGAGACTATTGTCCTGGTGTCTATGCCGGTGTCGATTGTGAGTTTCAGAAGCTTGTCTGTCTTAGGCACTCTTTCCGCTTCGAGCACTGTCGCCGTGCGGATGTCCATTTTCTCGAAATCCTCGAAAGAGCATTCTGCTTTCTGTGGAGCCACCTGTTTTGCAGCTTCGGCAGCTGCTGCAGCCTCCCTTTCTTTCTTGATGACCTCAAGCTTTGCGATCTGCTTCTCTATGACAGGGTCTTCTATCTTGGAGAACAGCAGCACAGCTTCCCCGAGCTGGTGTCCGCTTGGAAGAGGGGAAGTGCCGAGAGTGTCCCAGGAAAGGACAACCTGGGCTGCGGAAGTCACGCCGGCTTCATCGGATGAGGCAGGGATTGTGTGCAGGGCGGCAGATTCACTGTCGGTGAACATGTTGATACGGATGCTGTCCTCTTCTCCTCTGCGGTTGTCTTTCCCGGCATAGAATCCTGTGTTGAGAATCTTCCTCAACTTTTCTGCAGAGAATGGCAGGAACGGCTCGAAAGCCACTGCAAGGTCTGCACAGATCTGAAGCGAAGTGTAGAGAATGGATGCCGTCCTGTCCATGTCTGTCTTGGCGACTTTCCACGGCTCTGTGTCTGTCAGGTATTTGTTGCCGATACGGGCAATGTTCATGGCTTCTTTCAGGGCCTCGCGGAACTTGAAATGTTCTATGTTGTCGGAGATGGCCTCCTTGACAGGCTGTATCTGGGCAAGAGTTTCAGCGTCTATGGCTTCCGGTTTCAGGTTCTCAGGCACCTTGCCGTCGAAATACTTGTGGGTCAGGACGACTGCCCTGTTCACGAAGTTGCCGAAAATCGCCACTAATTCGCTGTTGTTGCGCGACTGGAAATCTTTCCATGTGAAGTCGTTGTCCTTGGTCTCCGGAGCATTTGCGCAGAGGACATACCTCAGGACATCCTCCTGTCCCGGGAATTCTTCCAGATATTCGTTGAGCCACACTGCCCAGCCCCTTGATGTGGATATCTTGTCCCCTTCAAGGTTGAGGAACTCGTTTGCAGGTACATTGTCAGGAAGGATGTAGTCCCCATATGCCTTCAGCATTGAAGGGAAGACTATGCAGTGGAAGACGATATTGTCCTTGCCGATGAAATGGATCAGCCTTGTGTCCTGTGACTTCCACCATTTCTCCCATGAGTGCGGAAGGAGCTCCTTTGTGTTGGATATGTATCCTATCGGGGCATCGAACCATACATACAGGACTTTGCCTTCAGCGCCTTCCACCGGGACAGGGACTCCCCATTCAAGGTCGCGGCTTACGGCGCGTGGAAGCAGTCCTCCGTCTATCCATGACTTGCACTGGCCGTAGACATTCGTCCTCCATTCCTTGTGCTCTTCGAGAATCCATTCCCTGAGCCATGGCTCGTACTGGTCGAGTGGAAGATACCAGTGTTTCGTCTTCTTCTTCACAGGTGCGCTGCCGCTCAATGCTGAGTGCGGATTGATCAGCTCGTCGGGAGAAAGGGTGCTTCCGCATTTCTCGCACTGGTCTCCATATGCCTTGTCATTTCCGCATTTCGGGCATGTTCCGACAATATAACGGTCGGCGAGGAATGTCTTTGCTTCCTCGTCATAGTATTGCTCACTTTCCTTCTCGATGAACTTGCCTTCATCATACATCTTGCGGAAGAATTCCGATGCAGTCTTGCTGTGCATTTCCGAAGATGTCCTGGAATAGATGTCGAAATTGATACCCAACCCCACGAAAGAGTCCTTGATCAGCCTGTGGTATCTGTCGACTATGTCCTGCGGAGTGCAGCCTTCCTTTCTTGCCTTGATGGTGATAGGCACTCCGTGCTCGTCTGAGCCGCATATGAAAAGCACATCCTTTCCGGTCATCCTCAGATACCTCACATAGATGTCCGCAGGGACATAGACTCCGGCAAGATGACCGATATGTACGGGCCCGTTGGCATAGGGCAACGCACATGTTACAAGTGTCCGTTTAAAATCCTTATTCATAACCAATATGTTTTATTTCCGTATAAACCGGCGACCTATCCTTTCGTCAAGGATGTTCTTCGCCTCGTACATTTTTTTAATCCTGTTCATTATTTCTGCAGCCTCGTCCTGTTCTTCAACGGCAAGCGAAGCCAGCTGTTCGGAATATTCCCGTATCCTTTTCTCTATCCTTTTTATCTTGTATATTATCACAGACCTCGGGACATACATCACAAGCTGTGTCTGTGTGGAAGTCATGGAATCGATGTAGTTCTTGACAGAGAGATCGTATTTCGGGATTATCAGGTCCACTGCGATGTCTGCGATTTCCCTTTCCTGGCTGTCCATAAGCCTTCTTGTAATCTGTTCCTGGTTCAGCCCTTCCTCGTACAGAGTGAAATAGGCTTCGTAGGTTTTCCTGTACACCTCGTTGCAGAACTCCTCGTTGTCTGCGGCAAGGGAACCGTCGATGAATTCTGCCACTGTCATAGGCTCTTCGGTGTGCAGGTCGGAGTCTATGTCGAAATTCAATGTGTCTTCCCCGTTGTTGAGAATGAACCCGAGCAGTTCTCTCTCGGATGGGGCGAGGTAAGGGTCATTCATCAGAGGGCTTTCGGGAGTGACTGCCTGGGCGGATTCCGCTGAAGTCCTTTCGGGCTTTTTGACTTCCTCTCTTGCGGCTGCATGCTCCTCCTTCCTTTCTTCCCTGTCATGGCGCTTCTTGTCCTCGATGAGCATTGCGCTTCTCGTATTGCTGATTCTCTCGGACAGGATTGAAGAATCTATGTTGAACCGGGAGCTGCATGTCTCCACATACACGGCCCTTTTCACCGCATCCGGGATCAGGGCAATGGTGTCGGCGATGTCATTGATCAGGTTGGCCTTCTTCAGAGGGTCGTCGCCTGCCTCTCCGAGCAGAAGGTCTGTCTTGAAACTGATGAAATCCTGCTCGTGTCCGCTTATGAATGAAGCGACCTCGTCCAAGGTGTGTTTCCTGGAAAACGAGTCTGGGTCATCCCCGTCAGGCAGCAGCACCACCTTTACATTCAGCCCTTCTTTCAGCACCAGTCCTATACCCCGCAGGGCGGCATGTATCCCGGCCGAATCCCCGTCGTAGATTATCGTGACATTCTCAGTGAACTTGCGGATGAGCCGTATTTGTTCGACAGTGAGGGATGTGCCGCTGGAAGCCACCACATTGGTGATGCCGAGCTGGTGCATCGAGATCACATCCAGATAACCTTCCACCAGATAGCACCTGTCCTGCCGCGATATCTCGTTCTTTGCGAAGTATATCCCGTACAGGGACTTGCTCTTTACATATATCTCTGTTTCAGGAGAGTTGACATATTTCGCGACAGTCTTGTCTGTTCTCAATGTCCTGCCTCCGAAAGCTATCACTCTTCCGCTGACGGAATGGATAGGGAAGATCACCCTGTCAAAAAACCTGTCCACAAGGGTGCCGTTGTCTCTTTTGATGCTCAGTCCGGTGTCAATCAGGAACTCTTCCCTGTATCCGGCTTCCCTCGCGGCTATGGACAATGCGTCCTTCCCTGTAGGAGCCCACCCCAGTCCGAATTTCTCGATGGTGGCGTCTTCAAGCCCCCTTGACTTGAAATAGGCATATCCAACGCTCCTGCCCTCGACCGTCTTCAGCTGGTCCTTGAAGAATTTCCAGGCGAACTCGGTGACTAAAAGAAGACTTTCGTTGCGTTGCTTGAGCGCAATCTCTTCGGCTGTCTCTTCCTTTTCCACCACTTCGATATGATACTTCCTCGCAAGATATTTCAGCGCCTCCACATAAGAAAGGCTCTCGTGCTCCATGATGAAGGACACGGCGGTCCCTGCCTTTCCGCATCCGAAGCATTTGAAAATGCCCTTTGACGGAGACACATAGAACGATGGTGTCTTCTCATTGTGGAAAGGGCAGCATGCGGTGTAGTTGGCCCCCCGTCTCTTCAAGGTGACGAAGTCGCCGACTACATCCACGATCTGCGTGGCATCCAGTATCTTGTCGACAGTGGCCTGGGGGATCATTATTCTCCTTCCTCTACCTTTTCGTAGTCGACATCCTTGACATTGTCGATGTCATCCATCCCGCTGCTCTTCTCTTGTCTGACTTCAGTGGCTTTCATGGCCCTGTTCATCTTCCAGGTGGCGATGAATTCCGACACTCCGTAGACCAGCACGGCAATCCCGGCGAGAAGCACGAGGGCGCTGATAGAGTCAAACGGGCGGATGAGCAGCACGATGCCGCCTATTATGCAGAGCGACGGCAGGATATACACTGCGAAACTGCTGCTGACCACGCGGGATGCGCTTATGAGCACGGCAATCTGGCTGATACCGAAAATGAGAACGAGGATGCCTATGAGAATCAGCATGAAGCTGGCGATTTCCTTAGGGAAAATGAACAGTACCACACCGAGGGCAATATCCACGACGGCATTGGTGACCATCAGGCTCAATGCCCCTCTCTGCCTGTTGATGATGCCGTATACGAGGGAGACTATGCCTGATGCTATCAGGAATGCGGCGAGGACCTTTACAACTATTATGAGTGATGTTTCAGGCTTGCTGACCATTATAATGCCGAGCACGATAGCTGTGATGGCTCTCAGCCAGCCTCCGAACTTGTTCCTGAATCCAAAAGTAATCATGTCTTTAACGGTTTTATGAAATAAATTAAAGCGGGTGTCCCATTGCACTCCGCACATTCTGCAAAAATAGGAATTTTTTAGTATTTTCGCGGCAATTTCAGCATTCATATGACTCTTTACGACAACCATAACCACAGCCAGTTCTCATTTGATGGCGGCAGGACTTCAGTGGAGCGCTCGGCGGCTTCTGCCAGGGACCACGGGCTTGCCGGACTTTGCTTCACGGACCATTGTGACTTTTATGTCCCTCCCATGAAGGCAGGGTTCGAGCATCTGGTTCCGGAGGAGTTCGATGTGGCGGCCCAGCAGGCAGAGATAGATGCTGTGTCTTCCCGTCTGCAGGGCATCAGAATACTCAAAGGTGTCGAGGTTGGACTTTACAGGGACTGCAGGGAAAAGATAAGGCAGTATCTTGATTCGTGGACTTTCGACCAGGTCATCGCATCGGTGCATTATATCGACAATACCGACCCGTTCTACGGAGGGTATTACAAGGACAAGGACTGGAAGGAGGCATACGGGCATTATCTCGAAACCATATATGAGGAGATGACATGGCTCGGGAACTTCGATATAATGGGGCATTACGACTATGTTGCAAGGTATGCCCCTTATGCAAAGGAAAGCATCTTCTACAAGGATTTTCCCGATATTTTCGACCGGATGCTGAAGTATCTTGCCGATGAGGGGAAAGCTGTTGAGATAAACACCAAGACATATCAGCCTTATGGAGGCAGGACGCCTGTTCTGGATAAGGATATATTGCTTAGATTCAAGGAACTGGGAGGCGAGTTCATAAGCCTTGGCTCGGATTCGCACGACCCAGAAAGGACAGGGGACAAGTTCCCGTATTATGCCGGGTTAGTCAAATCTCTCGGGTTCAGGTATCTTGTACATTTCGAGAACCGCAAACCAGTCCCTCTTCTTCTCTGATTTGTTGCGTCATCCTGTGCGTCACATCAGTTTGCCACTTCGCAGAGGAACTTTATCCTCACGAGGCGGACATCCCTTTCGTCATAGTCCTGTCCTAGTTCTTCCATAGCCTCGTCAAGCGAGTCTGATTCCGCATCGTCCTTGAAATAGCTATATATGTCCTCCACAGTGTCATCGTCCAGGTTTTCGCTGATATAATAGTTGAGGTCGAGTTTCGTCCCTGAATATACGATTGCCTCTATTTCGTCGAGCAGCTCTTCCATTTCCATCCCTCTTGCCTCCGCTATGTCTTCGAGAGGAAGTTTGCGGTCGACGCTCTGGATGATGAAGACCTTGTTGGCCGACTTGTTGACAGTGGACTTGACCACAAAATCGTCAGGACGGTCGATCTCGTTCTCCTGGACATATTTCCCGATCAGTTCGATGAATTCCTTTCCGAATTTTCTCGCCTTCCCTTCTCCCACGCCCTGGCAGTTCTTCAGCTCGTCATAGGTCACAGGGTACATTATGGACATGTCTTCGAGCGAAGCATCGCTGAATATTACCCATTGCTGCAGGTTCATCTTCTTTGCGACTGACTTCCGCAGGTCTTTGAGCATAGACAGGAGCATTGTGTCTCCTCCTCCGCCTCCTTTCATCCCTGCCGGGAATGCCTCGTCGTCATCGTCTTCGCCTTCCACGAATTCCCTGTCTTCCGTGAGCATCAGAGGGTAAGGGCTGTCGAGGAATTTCTTCCCTTCTTCAGTGACGGATACGAGTCCGTAGGATTCTATATCCTTGTGCAGCAGCCTGAGGATTATCCCCTGATGGATGACAGCACACCAGAATTTCATTGTGTGTTCCGAGCCTGCTCCGAAAAGTTCGAGACGGTCATGGTGATATGACTTGATGAGAGAATTGGCGGCTCCTGCGAGGATGTTGGCAAGGTGTTCTGTCTTGAAATGTTCCGGCATGGACTGTATCAGCTCGATGACAAGGCACATTTCTTCCTGCCCGTCGAATTTTTTCTTAGGATGCAGGCAGTTGTCGCATGCTCCGCAGTTCTCCTTTTCATATTCTTCACCGAAATAGTTGAGCAGCAGTTTCCTGCGGCACTGGTTCGATTCCGCATAGGCAACTGTCTCCTGCAGCAGCTGTTTGCCGATTTCCTGTTCTGCGATAGGCTTCCCCTGCATGAATTTTTCCAGCTTCAGGATGTCCTTGTAGCTGTAGAAGGCAAGGCAGATGCCCTCCTTGCCGTCTCTTCCTGCCCTCCCTGTCTCCTGGTAATATCCTTCCAGGCTTTTCGGGATGTCGTAATGGATTACGAATCTCACATCCGGCTTGTCGATGCCCATTCCGAAGGCTATCGTGGCCACTATCACATCCACTTCTTCCGACAGGAATTTGTCCTGGTTTTCCGCCCTTGTCTTCGCGTCAAGTCCCGCATGGTATGGCAATGCCTTTATCCCGTTGATGTTCAACAGCTCCGCCAGCTCTTCCACCTTCTTCCTGCTGAGGCAGTAGATTATCCCGGAGCGGTGAGGGTGCTGCTTTATGAACTTTATGATTTCTCTTTTCGGGTCTGACTTGTCCCTGACTTCATAATAAAGGTTCGGTCTGTTGAAAGACGACTTGAACACCTTGGCGTCCATCATGCCGAGATTCTTCTGGATATCACTCTGGACTTTCGGTGTGGCAGTCGCGGTCAACGCTATTATCGGGGCGATTGCGATTTCTTCAATAATGGAACGGATACGACGGTATTCAGGTCTGAAGTCATGCCCCCATTCCGAAATGCAGTGGGCTTCGTCGATAGCGTAAAAAGAGATTTTGATTTCTTTGAGCAGCGCGATATTTTCTGCTTTGGTCAGGGATTCCGGGGCGACATACAGCAGTTTGGTCACTCCGGAAAGCAGATCCTGTTTCACTTCATTGATCTGTGCTTTCGACAGCGAGGAGTTGAGGAAATGGGCAATCCCTTCCTGTCCTGAGACAAATCCGCGGATTGCGTCGACCTGGTTCTTCATCAATGCGATAAGAGGGGAGATCACAATCGCCGTCCCCTCCATCACAAGTGCCGGGAGTTGGTAGCAGAGCGATTTGCCCCCTCCCGTAGGCATGAGCACGAATGCGTTTTTGCCGCTGATGAGATGGGTGATGATTTCTTCCTGACCTTTCTTGAAAGAGTCGAACCCGAAGAATTCTTTCAGTTTTCCTTTAAGAACTGCCGAATCGATTTCCATAAGCGAAAATAATTTCATCTAAATTATAACAATATTTTTGGCAATACAAATTTTATTGGCTTTTTTAATTGTATATTTGCCGTCTGAATGCAAAAATGTATCGATATGTCCATTAAAGGCATACTGCACAATCCTGCTGCAGGGGGAGTGCTTCTCCTTTCATGTGCCCTTGCGGCTGTGTTTATGGCTTCTGTGCCTTCCTTGCAGTGGTTTGACAGGATATGGGATATCCCGGCTTCGGTCAATCTCGGAAATTTCTCCCTGGAGATGTCCCTGCGGGAATGGATCAATGATGCCCTGATGGCCGTGTTCTTCTTCCTTGCCGGTCTTGAGATCAAGAGGGAGATGGTTGCAGGCCGCCTGTCGTCAGTGAAAAAGTCGACACTGCCTGTAATGGCGGCATTGGGAGGTATGCTGTTCCCGGCTCTGATATATGCGGCTTTCAATTCAGGCAATCCTGAGACGGCCGGCGGTTGGGGTATTCCGATGGCTACCGATATAGCATTCGCTGTGGGAGTTCTTTCAGTGCTTGGCGACAGGGTCCCTGCAGGGGTCAAGATATTTCTGATGACTTTGGCCGTTGTGGACGATCTCGGAGCAATAGTGGTCCTTGCCCTGTTCTATCCTGTCCATCCTGTAGACTGGATGTATTTCGGCTTCATGACGTTTATACTTGCGGTCCTTGTGGTGATGAACATCAGGAATGTGAGGAGGCGGTCCGTTTACCTTCTGCTCGGGCTGGTGCTGTGGTACTTTACATACATGTCGGGGATTCACGCCACTGTGGCAGGAGTCTTGCTTGCCATGACGATTCCGTCAGGTATGTCGGTCCAGGATGCTGACGGCAACATGAGGAAACTCATAGATCCGAGGGTGCTCGGGCTGGAATCCCGCCTGTCCCCTCTGGTCAATCTTCTGATAGTCCCGCTGTTTGCTTTGGCGAACGCAGGCGTGGCGTTCAGGCCGGAAGCTCTGGCAGGAGGGATGTCCCCTGTTGTTCCAGGCATATTTTTCGGACTTCTTCTCGGGAAGCCGGCAGGAATATTCCTGTTCAGTTTTCTGAGCATCAAGTCCGGGCTGGCAGTCCTGCCTGCAGGTGTCAAATGGTCGCATGTCGCAGCTGTGGGCATGCTCGGCGGAATAGGGTTCACGATGTCTATTTTCATCGACAACCTTTCATTTGCGGACCAGATGATTACCGATACGGGCAAACTCGCCATATTAGTGACATCTGTCATCGCCATGGTTCTCGGACTGGTGTCGATGGCATTTGCATGCAAGAAACAGATAAACCATTAAATAATTAAAGACAATGAAAACAGTTAAATTTTTCGCAGTCGCTGCAGCAGCTCTTTTCCTTGCTGCAGCATGCAAGTCCAGCACGGACGGGATTGAGATGGAGGCACAGCTTCCTACCAATGCAGAGAGGGATTCTGTAAGCTACCTTGTAGGTGTGCAGTTCGGCTATTTCATCAAGACCAACAATTTCGGTGAGGATCTGAACTATGCCCAGGTGAGGAAGGGTATGATGGATTTCATCAACGCAGAAGGCAATATAAGGGATGAGGGTTTCAACAACCAGTTCAAGATCAGCCCTGAGCTTACCAACACCCTCTTCAATGCCTATATAGGAAAGAGGAATGCCTACAACGCAGAGCTTAACCTCAAGAAAGGAGAGAAATTCCTTGAGGAGAACTTCAATGAGGCAGGTATCGTAGCTACCGAGAGCGGTCTCCAGTACCGTATCGTGGCTGACGGCAACGAAGTGAAGCCGACCGTAAAGGACACCGTGTATGTACACTACACCGGAACTCTCCTTGACGGCACCCAGTTCGATGCAAGCGACAAGACCAAGGACCCTGTCAAGATGCTCCTTAACAGGACTATCGAAGGCTGGAAGGAAGGTCTGCCTCTTATCGGTGAGGGTGGCAAGATCCAGCTTTATGTTCCTGCTGACCTCGCATACGGTACACGCCGTATGGGCCAGATTGAGCCTAACTCTACCCTTATCTTCGACATTGACCTCGTGAAGGTGGGCAAGGCTCCTGTAGAGGAAGAGAAAGACGCAAAGAAGAAATAGTCCCGGATTATGGCATTGGAACTCGAAGGCAAAATAGTGCGCAAGCTGAATGTGCAGTCCGGCACTTCGGCAAGAGGAGCCTGGTCGAAACAGGAGTTCATCCTTGAATTCCAGGAGGGGAATTTCCCTTCACAGGCATGTCTCAATGTGTGGGGAGAGGACAAGGTCAAGGACCTGGAGAAATACCAGGTGGGCGACAAGGTGAAGGTTGCCTTCAATATCAGCAGCCGGGAGTTCAACGGCCGCTGGTATACCGATCTCCGTGTCTGGAGAATTGAGCCGGCAGGAGGAGCTGCTCCGGCTGCCCCGATGCCGACTGTAGATGATATGCCTGCGGATCTCGAAGACGGCAACGACGATCTTCCGTTCTGACGGTCTGCCGCAGTTTTGAAATGTGAGGGGATGACTCAAAATGAAAGTCATCCCCTTGTTGTTTCCCGTGAGGTCTGGCCCGGCTTCCCTGTCGAGCCTTCTTTTTGTTGTCGGTTTCCTTAAACTTGTGTCCTGTGTCCTGCCGATATGACGAATCCGTAATAGTGATAACGCTATCAGTAAATGGTATACATTACGGTGTCAACTTCTGAATAACTTTGCATTATTAAAAATTACGCTTATGCACAGGTTGAAATTCTTATGCTTTACTGCTTTTTGTGCGGCTGTCACGACAGTTTCAGGCTGCAATGATGTAACTGATAAATCAAACGAAGATATGGAGAAACTCGAACTTACTACTGAATGGGACAAGGTGTTTCCTCAAAGCGACAAGGTGGACCACAGCAAGATAACATTTCATAACCGTTATGGAGTGACACTTGCGGCAGACCTTTATATTCCGAAAAATGCATCGGGCAAGCTTCCTGCAATCGCCATGAGCGGTCCTTACGGAGCTGTTAAGGAGCAGGTCTCCGGATTGTATGCACAGACTCTGGCAGAGCGCGGTTTCCTGACCATCGCCTTTGACCCTTCTTTTACTGGAGAAAGCGGAGGACAGCCCCGTGCTGTGTCATCTCCTGACATCAACACTGAAGATTTCTGCGCAGCTGTGGATTATCTTTCCACACGCGAAGATGTTGATCCGGAGCGCATCGGAATACTCGGTGTCTGCGGATTCGGAGGTTTTGCGGTCAATGCTGCTGCCATTGACACCCGTATCAAGGCGACAGTGGCTGTGACGATGTATGACATGACCCGTGTGACTGCCAAAGGCTATTTTGATGAGAATGACAGTGCCGATGCCCGTTACGAGATGAAGCGGCGGTTGAACGCGCAGCGTACCGAGGACTATAGAAACGGGACTTATGCCCATGCTGGTGGCAATCCTGAAGTGGCTCCTGCCGATGCTCCGCAGTTCCTGAAGGATTATGTGGATTTCTACAAGACAAAGCGCGGATATCACGCCCGTTCCCTCGGCTCCAATGAAGGGTTCAACACTACAGCAGCCTTGTCTCTCATCAATATGCCGATTCTGTCATATGCAGACGAGATCCGAAGTGCGGTCCTGCTCGTGCATGGAGAGAATGCCCATTCCCGTTATTTCAGCGAGGATGCCTTCAAGCTGCTTACAGGAGACAACAAGGAATTGCTGATTGTGCCCAGAGCTGTCCACACCGACCTGTATGACCATGTGGATGTGATTCCGTTCGACAAGATAGAGTCTTTCTACAAGGAATATCTGAAATAAAACCATTCCCTACCAGAATCTGCCTTGAACTATGATCTGATACCCTGAACAGCTCTTCCAAGAGCCGTCCAGGGTATTTTTGTCGTGTTATTTATTTGGGAAAATGTATCGAACCCTGCCTGATTCGCTTGAAAAAGTGTAACGAACCTTGCATTTTTCATTGCCAATTCTCCTATGCCCATAATGCATTTATCCCTACACTTTTTACTTATCTTCCATGACAATGTTTCCAATTATTTATAGCAGTTATAAAAGGCCATAGGACCACTATTGCAAAAAAGCAGGATATTACCGGAGTTCTGGGCCTCCGTAGAAGTCGAGCATCTCGTTGTAGTCCACCTGGTCCATCATTGAGCTGATGATTTCTTCAGGACTGGCATCTATGGTGGTCTCCTTTCCGTCTATGGTGATGGTTGTCTGCTGCGAGGACCTGGATGCTGCAGGCGGTGCGGGTTCAGGAGTCCAGTCGTGCGGGTCATTCCTGTACTGGTAATAATGTATTATCTTGTTCTCGTGGTCTATGGATTTGATGTCAAGGACATCCTTTGTCGGATCGTAGTTCGTGAATTCTTCGAGATATCTGTTCTGCGGCCAGGGGTCGTCTTCCCGGCAGTAGTATGCGATTGAGCAGACTGTCGGAACCAATATTAAGATAATGAAAAATATTCCTGCCCAGATGGCTATGGTGGTGCGGATCCGGCTGTCGTCGGGGTTTTCTAAAAATGGGTTCATGGCTTTCAGTTTTTGGCAAAAGTAGGTGAGGAGGACGACAAAATGTGTCGTTCGGTGAATTTTCTGCGGCATATATTCAATATTCTCTGCTTACATCTCACCTTTTCAACCGACATCTGCGCAAGCAACCATCGTCCTACGCTCTGAGTGGCATCTTCTCTGCACATATTTCCAGGACGGGGGTAGCGGACTACGAACATGTCGTTCTGATATGATGTTGGTATACAGTAAGATACAAAAGACTCTTGTTCGTACACCTGAATTTATTTGCAGGTGTACGAACGAAGGTTATTTATAATATGTTGATTCCCAGTAAAATGGAGAAATGCCATGTTCGTACTCCGTTGTCGAATAACTGACGGGATAGTCCCACAGGACGGGGCAGGTTCAGCTGTTGCGGTCGAGGGCGGCGGCATAGACATCGTGCAGTCTCTTGCGGAGATGGGCCGGACTGATGACCTCTACTGAACGGCTGCGTGCCAGAAGCGCCATGACGAAGTCGTTGGTTATGCGTAAATGCAGCCGTATGATGATGCCTTCGGATGTGTCGGAAAGTATTTCCTGCGAGTGGTGCAAATGATTTCCTCCACGGGGTCCGACGGGTTGTTCCATATTCCGAAACTGTCCCTGAAGAGGGCATGGATGTCGATGCTTCCGTTCCTTTTGAACCGTTCGGCTTCAATTACTGTGACATTGTCCATCCTGTCCATCCCGAATGTCTTCAGCTGGCCGTCAGTATCGTAGCCTGCAAGGTACCACCGCTGTTGTGACTCTTTCAGAAAGTGAGGCTGTATTTTCTTGTGGACCACCGTGTTTCCGTGGCGGATCAGGGTGTAGTCGAATTCTATAGGATGGCAGTTCCGGATGGCATTGAGCACATCTGAAATGTCCAGCCGGAACGGAGGTCTGCGATGTTCTGCAATGACATATTTCTGCAGGACGCTGTCCGCATCGATGGAGCTCAGCAGTTCGAAGTTGAGCAGCAATGTCTCGTATTCGTCAGCGCTGTCTCCTCTTTCGACAATCGTGTATCCCCGGGACGGATGGCAGGCAATCTCTATGTGGAAAAGTTCTGCTATTGTACTGATGTCTCTCTGCAATGTCCTCAGAGACACATCGGAATGCTTGTCGTCCAAGAGTTCCATTTCACGCGACACATATTCCACCAGCTCGTCCGGTCTGGCGCTCCGACCATTCCTGAGACGGTTGAGGATGATAGCCATTCGTTTAAGCTGATATATCTTTGCCATATGTGTCAGGTTCGATGGTGTCTTTTGCTGTTGCCGGCAGATAGCCCTGTCAAAGGCTGGTCTACAATGTCTGGCCGCCGATGAATTCTCGCATTATGGATGTCGGAGGGATAGCCGCTATCTCGTCGGGGGAGAGGGCGATGATGTAGTCCAGGAATTTCAGCAGCCGTGTGGCTTCACTGAAGGCCGGCGATGAGGAAGGGATGCGTCTCAGAAGAGGTTCCGCATAGTATTTCAGCATCGGCAGCTCGAAAATGAGGGCGGAATTGAATTCGGCATCTGCGTTTTCCTGGAATGGGAAAATGTTTCTGTTCTCACCGCGCCTTACGCTGTGCCAGCGCATGATTGTCTCCTCCGGAGTGATGCCCCTGACTCTGTTGTCGCGGACCATCCGGCGCAGCAGGCGGTTGTCGGATGTGGAGATGTTGTTGTTCTCGTCTATCGAGAGAGAGGTGAGGGCGGATGCATACAGTCTGAAAATGTGCGAGTCATCCACGGCGGAGGTCATCTCCGGATTCAAGGCATGTATACCCTCCATTATGAGTATGTCCTTCTCTTCCAATGTCATTGACATCCCGGAATCTTCGCGTTTGCCGAGTTTGAAATTGTATTTCGGTATCCTGACTGTCTTGCCGGCGAGCAGGTCATTGAGCTGGCTGTTGAGCAGGTCGAGATCCATGGCGCGGAGGGATTCGAAGTCATAGTCCCCGTTTTCGTCCCGTGGAGTCTTGTCCCTGTCCACGAAATAATTGTCCAGTTCGATGACTTTAGGGTTGAGCCCGAGGACCTTGCACTGTACGGCCAATCTCAGGGAGGTGGAAGTCTTGCCACTGCTTGACGGTCCGGCAATGAATACAATCCTGGTCTTGGCTCTCTGACGGTATATCAGGTCCGCTATCTCGGCATAGTCCCTTTCGTGCCGTGCCTCTGCCAGGTTGATGAGGTTGACAGCCTCTCCTCTCTGTATTGCCCTGTTGAGAGTACCTATCCCTTTGACCCCTATGATAGTACACCAGACAGAATGCCGCTTCAGGGAGGCCGCGATCTTCGACTGCTTTATCATCGGCTCTATCTTTGTGGTGTTCCCCTCCATTGGATATTGCAGGCAGAAGCCGTCCTTGAATCCCGAAATGGCAAAGCATCCCAAATATCCCGTAGAAGGAACGAGCGGTCCGTAGAATGTATCTGCGACACTTTCCATGCCTCCGGAAGTCTGCTTCTCGATAAAATATACGCTGAATGTATATCTTCCGAGAGATTTCACCAATCTTGCCTTCACGGGCTGGCCGTTCTCTTCGAAGATGCTGATCGCTTCATTCGATGTCAGCTTCCGTTTTACGATAGGCAGGTTTTCCTTTACGATTTCCTGCATCCTTGACCTTATTTCCGCGAGGTCCTGGACATTGAGATGATGGATAACAGGCTCGCCGTCCTCATTCTTGGCCTGGGCTTCTGCCGGTCCGGATGTGCTTTTCTCCCTCTCCCTGATCTCACAGTAGAGTCCGCTTGGGAGGGAATAGTCAATGACAAGCGTCTTGTCGGGATATAGGTCACGCACGGTTTTCTGCAGAACGAAGCAAAGGGAACGGATATAGGTTCGCCGTCCATCGGGATGGTTGTAGCCTATGAATTCCACTTCATGCGGCATCATCATGCGGAAGTCGAGCTCCTTGAGCTGATGGTCGACAAGTGCGGCCAGGACAGGGACAGTCGCTTCGCAGTTGCTCGCAGGCACTCCTTTCCTGTACCTTTCGTCATCCGTGTCAGGAAGCATTGTACATACTTCTTTCGAGAATTCGGACAAGGTGGTCCCTTGTGCCACATCATAATAATTGCCATTGTTGATACAATGGATTCGGATCTTATTGTCTTCCATAGCCGTATTGTTTTGCCCCGAGTGCTTCCGCAATAAACGGACCCGTGACTGATGAAGGGTCGTGCATTATCTGTTCAGGAGTTCCCTGCGCCACTATCAGGCCTCCGCCTTTGCCTCCTTCAGGTCCCATGTCAAACAGATAGTCCACACTTTTGAGGACATCTATGTTGTGCTCGATGATGATGACGGTATTCCCCCTGTCCACGAGCTGCTGAAGGACCCCGAGGAGGACCTTGATGTCTTCGCTGTGCAGTCCTGTGGTCGGCTCGTCGAGGATGTAGAGGGTGTTGCCTGTGCTTTTCCTCCCGAGTTCCGCGGCAAGCTTCATCCTTTGGCTTTCTCCACCTGACAAGGTCACTGCCGACTGCCCCAGCCTCACATATCCCAGTCCGACCTCCACCATTGCCCGCAGCTTCTGGGCGACGGATGGAATGTTTTCGAAGAATGCATATGCTTCGCTGATGGACATTTCAAGCACGTCGTTGATATTCTTGCCTTTGTATTTTACTGCAAGGGTGTCTTCTTTGTATCTCCGTCCGCGGCATTCAGGGCATACCACATTGACAGACGGGAGGAAATTCATTTCTATGACCTTGATGCCTGCCCCTTTGCACTCCTCGCACCTTCCTCCGGCCACATTGAATGAAAATCTCCCGGCCTTGAACCCTCTGACCTTGGCATCGGGAGTGTCCTCGAACAGCTGCCTTATGTCGTTGAACACTCCTGTGAATGTGGCAGGATTGCTTCGAGGAGTCCTTCCGATAGGGCTCTGGTCGATTTCTATCAGCTTGTCTATGTTTTCGATGCCTACGATGCTGTCGTGAGGGAGAGGCTGGAGCTTCGCGTTGTAGAACCTGTTTTTCAGCACAGGCATCAGCGTCTCGTTGATGAGAGAGGACTTGCCGCTTCCGCTCACTCCGCTGATTCCCACGAGGCATCCGAGAGGGAAGTCTACATCCACATTCTTGAGGTTGTTGCCTCTCGCCCCACGGATTCCGATGGTGAACCCGTTCCCCGGTCTTCTTGCCGGAGGAATTTCTATCTCCCTTTTGCCTGTCAGGTAATCGAGGGTGACCGATTCCCCGAGAATTATCCGTGACATGTCCGGACTCTCAGTCCCTGTCTCCTTGCCGTTTTGCCCGTCAGCATCTCCGCTGGTTTTCAGCAGCATGTCTACAGGTGCGGAAAGGCATATCCGCCCTCCGTTTTCGCCGGCTCCGGGTCCCACATCCACAAGCCAGTCTGCGGAGAGCATCGTCTCGATGTCGTGCTCCACTACCATTACGGAGTTGCCTTCGTCCCTCAATTTTTTCAGCGAGGCGATGAGCTTGCGGTTGTCTCTCTGGTGCAGGCCGATGCTTGGCTCGTCAAGTATATACAGCACATTCACGAGTTTCGACCCTATCTGGGTAGCGAGCCTGATCCTCTGGCTTTCTCCGCCTGATAGCGATGCGGTCGCCCGGTCCAATGACAGATATTCCAGCCCCACATCGAGCAGGAAACCTGTCCTTTCCTTGAGTTCTTTGAGTATGTCCCTGGCGATCAGGCTTTCCCGTTTCCCGAATTTCCCTTCAAGGCCCGACAGCCATTCCATAAGGTCGGAGATTTCCATTGCAGCGACTTCGGAGATTGTCTTGCCGTCTATTCTGAAGCAGGAAGCCTCCTGGTTGAGCCTTGTCCCGTGGCATACGGGGCATACAATCTTGTCGGAAATGTCTTCCACGATTCCGCTGTAGCTCACCATTTCGGACAGTCCGCCTTCCCCGACACGGAAAAGTTCATCCGACCCGAAAATGATCAGGGAAATCACTTCCTCTGGAATGTCCTCGATAGGGTCGTACAGCGAAAAGTCGTATTTGCGGGCAATGGAGCGGATGATGTCGAATTTCTTTGTCTCGCGGACCTTGCCGAGAGGCACGATTCCTCCGTCGGCGATTGACACTTTCCTGTCAGGGATGATGGTGTTGAGGTTGATGTCCACAATTTTCCCGAGCCCTTTGCAATGAGGACAATATCCCTGGGGAGAATTGAACGAGAATGAATGCGGCTGGGGCTCGGCAAGGGAAATGCCTGTGTCCGGACACACAAGGTGCTTGGAATAATGGTGCAGCTCCCCGGTCTCCTGGTCCATTATCGCCAAGGAGCCTTTCCCGAGATTGAGTGCCGACATGACCGAATCGCGGATTCTTTTGGCGTCTTTTGCCGCAGGTTTCAGCCTGTCTATCACAAGTTCTATGAAATGTGGCTTGTACCTGTCCACCATCGTGGTCGAGGCGAGATCGCACAGGTCTCCGTCTATTCTGACCTGGGTGTATCCTTTGCGCCTGAGCTGTTCGAAGAGTTCCTTGTAATGACCCTTTCTTCCTCTTACCAATGGAGCGAGAAGATAGCATTTCTTCCCGTCATAGTTTTCCAGTATCAGAGACACTATCTGCTCGTCGGTGTACCTCACCATTTCCTTGCCTGTGGCAGGCGAGTAGGCCTTGGATGCCTTTGCATACAGCAGCCTCAGGAAATCGTATATTTCGGTGATGGTCCCCACTGTTGAACGGGGATTGTTGCCTGTGGTCTTCTGCTCGATTGCGATAATCGGGCTGAGACCGGTGATGCTTTCTACCTCAGGCTTCTCCAGTATCCCCATGAACTGCTTCGCATAGGTGGATAGGGTGTCCATGTAGCGTCTTTGCCCCTCGGCATAGATGGTGTCGAATGCAAGCGACGATTTGCCGCTTCCGCTCAGTCCCGTGATGACAACAAATTCATTTCTCGGGATGGAAAGCGACACATCTTTCAGATTGTGGGCTTTAGCCCCTCTTATTTCTATATATTCAGTTTCTTTGGCCATTTCATTAGCTTTGCGGTCTGCATGCAGAGCCGAATCAAACAAATTTAGCAATCTTTGCCGCTTCCGCCAAATTTTTTGCAGGCAAGGATTCATGTATGCCCATGTTTTTTGCCAATTCCGATTTTATGATATAATTTTGACAGCTTTTCGAAAGGAATAAATATATGTTACAAATCAAATGCTTTTGCTTCAATCCTTTTCAGGAGTGTTGCACGGTGGCTTCCGATGATTCGGGGCAGGCTGTGATAGTGGATCCCGGGTGCTACGGCAGTCAGGAAACAGACGCACTGACATCATATGTTTCGGACAAGGGGCTGAAAGTCGTGAAAATACTCCTTACCCATGCGCATTTCGACCATGTGTTCGGGGTCTCCGAGCTTGTCAGACGCTACGATGTGCCTGTCTGCATGGATATGAAGGATATGGTGATTCTTGACAACAACGGATTTTTCTGCGACCGTTTCGGTCTCGACACGCCTGACAATTCATTCGCTGTCCCTGCGGACAAGGGAGGACATCTTGTCGGCATAAATGACGGGGATGTGATAGAATGGGGCAATGGCAGGAAATGGGAGGTGCTTGCCACACCGGGGCATACACCTGGAGGTGTGTGCTACCTCGACAGGGATGCCAGGCTCCTTTTCAGCGGAGATACCCTTTTCGCAGGGTCTATAGGCAGGACAGACAACCAGTGGGGCGATTATGATGCCCTGATGAAGGGAATATTTGAAAAGCTCGTGCCTCTTGACGGGGATATCGCTGTCATCCCGGGGCACGGACCGCACACGAGCATCACTGACGAGAGGACGAAAAACCCTTTCCTTCTGCCTTTCAACGAACCATACGAGGATGAAGACGACGAATAAAGGGTGGTTGCCCGTCATAGGGCTGACATTGTCCACTTTCATTTTCAACACTTCGGAGTTCATCCCTATCGGGCTGTTGAGCGGGATTGCTTCCGATTTCGCGATATCCGAATCGCAGGCAGGACTGCTGATCACTGTCTATGCATGGGTCGTGGCGATAGCCTCCCTTCCCCTGATGCTGGTCTTCGCAAAGACCGAGAACAGGCGTCTGATGCTCTCCATTGTGGCCCTGTTCGTGTTCAGCCATATCCTGTCCGGTGTGGCTGCCAATTACAACATGCTGATGATTTCCAGGATGGGAGTGGCATGCTCCCATGCCATATTCTGGTCGATAGTGACTCCTCTTGCAGTGAGGGTGGCTCCTGAAGGGAAGGGGCCTGCGGCTCTCAGCATGGTCGTGTCGGGTTCTTCATTTGCAATGATTGCAGGTCTTCCTTTAGGCAGGACAATAGGGCTGATGACCGGATGGAGGAGCGCATTCCTGATAATAGCGGCCCTTGCAGCTGTGGTTTTCTTCATCCTGGCAGCAGTTCTTCCCAAAACGCCGAGTGACAGTTCGTTTTCCTTGAGAAAGCTGCCTGCCCTGATCAAGTCGCGCGCATTGGCAGGGATTTTCTTAGTGACATTGGTGGCTATCACGGGGCATTTTACAGCATACAGCTATGTCGAGCCGTTTCTCGGACAGGTTGCCGGGTTCAGCGCCACGGGCATTACTCTGATTCTGTCGATGTTCGGGGTTGTCGGAATCTTCGGCAGCTTCATCTTCTCGCGCTGTTATGACCGCCACCCCAAGCCTTTCCTGCTGCTTGCAGTGCCCGGACTGTGCCTGTTGCTGCTGCTTTTCGGGCCTTCGGCATACAGTCAGGTAACGGCAGTCCTGCTGTGTGTCCTTTGGGGATTTGCCATCAACAGCTTTAACCTGACTTTCCAGACCGAGATTATCAGGAATGCTCCCCAGGGTACATCTGTGGCGATGTCTATCTATTCCGGAATCTACAATGTCGGTATCGGGACAGGGGCTCTTGTGGGAGGTTCTGTCTGCTCGGATCTCGGCATCCCTTATATAGGATATGTCGGAGGGGCAATCGCTCTTGTTGCGGCAGTTTATTTTGTCCGCAGTCTGCTTCCGCTGCTGTTGCGCAGATAAGGGATTTGTAGCCGAAGCCATATCTTTTTTGCGGAATATCCGTTTTATTGTCTATTTTTGTATGATGTTAATTTTATAGCCATGCATATAGCAATTGCCGGGAATATAGGAAGCGGGAAGACCACTCTTACAAAGATGCTGGCGGCCCATTACAACTGGATCCCAAAATTCGAGTCTGTGGACTTCAATCCGTATCTTGCTGATTTCTATGAAGATATGGAGCGCTGGTCTTTCAATCTCCAGATATATTTTCTGAACAAGAGGTTCAAGGATGTGGTGGAAATATCCAAGAACAAGGATGTCATCATCCAGGACAGGACAATATATGAGGATGCGCGGATTTTCGCCCCGAACCTGCATGCGATGGGACTGATGAGCACAAGGGATTTCGAGAATTATTCGGATCTTTTTGACCTGATGATGTCGCTTGTCAATCCGCCCGATCTCCTGATTTACCTCAGGTCCTCCATCCCGAATCTTGTCAGCCAGATACAGAAGAGGGGCAGGGATTATGAGAAGAGCATAAGAATCGACTATATCACAGGCCTGAACGAGAGGTACGAAAGCTGGATCAAGGATTACAAGCACCGTCTGCTGGTCCTGGATGTGGACAATATCAAGTTCGAGAACCGTCCTGAGGATTTCCAGAAAGTGACGGACAAGATAGACGCCGAATTCTTCGGGCTTTTCAACGAGTAGCCGCGGCATTACGGACAGATCTCATAAGAATAACACGAAATATGGCAGAAAGACTGACAATCATCGAATTTGTCGAAAAATATGTAGACAGGTTCGCGTCCAATACTTTCCTGTGGGAGAAACAGGACGGGAAATGGGTATCCACCACATTTGCGCAGACGCGCAGCGAGGCATACCGTATCGGGGCCGGACTGATGGCGCTCGGAGTGCAGAAGGGCGAGAAGGTGGCCCTGCTTTCGGAAGGAAGGAACATGTGGGTGCTCGGGGAGCTCGGCATCCTGTATGCAGGGGCGGTGAATGTCCCTCTTTCCATCAAGCTGGAAGAGAGCAATGACCTTCTGTTCAGGCTCAAGCATTCCGATTCCAAATACATAATGGTGTCAGGCACCCAGCTTCCTAAGATTAGGAAGATTCTCGGGGACCTTCCTGCAGTCGAGAAGGTGATTGTATTCGACGAGCTCCCTGAGTATCAGGACAAGGAGATTCCTATGTCGGAAATCGTTAAGGCCGGAGATAAATTCCTTGCAGAAAACAGACATCTTTTCATCCAGAGGTACCAGTCTGTCGGACCTGACGACTATGCCAATATCAGCTATACTTCCGGTACGACGGCGGATCCCAAGGGTATTCTCCTGACGCACAGGAACTATACCGCCAATGTGGAACAGGCGCAGTCGGTGATAGGGGTTACTCCTGAAGACAGGATGCTGATAATCCTGCCTTTGGACCATTGCTTCGCCCATGTGGCCGGATTCTACACCATGATGTCATACGGGGCTTCCATCGGCACTGTTCCTCCGGGACGGACTCCTATGGAGGCTCTGCGCAATATCCCGATGAGCATCCAGGAGCTTCAGCCTACAGTGATGCTTTCCGTGCCTGCACTTGCGAAGAATTTCAAGAAGAATATCGAGGCAGGCATCAAGGCAAAGGGTCCCAAGGTCGAAAAGCTTTATAATTTTGCCTTGAACAATGCGATAAAATACAATAAGGAAGGCTACAACAAGGGCGGTTTCCTTGACTGGTGGCGCAAGCCTCTGATGACCCTTTTCGACAAGCTGATTTTCAGCAATGTACGCCAGGCGCTTGGCGGCAAGATGAAGTTCTTCGTCGGAGGAGGGGCTCTGCTGGACATAGATCTCCAGAGGTATTATTATGCGATAGGCATACCGATGTACCAGGGTTACGGACTGTCTGAAGCTACGCCTATCATTTCCGCAAACGCTCCTGCAAAACATATTCTCGGCTCTTCGGGAAAAGTGGTTTCTCCGATGGAAATCAAGATACTCGATGCGGACGGCAAGGAGCTTCCTTATGGGGAGAAAGGTGAGATTGTCATCAAGGGAGAGAATGTGATGGCAGGCTACTGGAAGAACCCTAAGGCAACGGCTGAGACCGTGGTGGACGGATGGCTGCATACGGGAGACATGGGTTACATGCGTGATTCGGAGATGCTGTATGTGGTGGGTCGCTTCAAGTCATTGCTCATCAGCGCGGACGGCGAGAAATACAGCCCTGAAGGAATAGAAGAGTCTCTTGTGGAGAATTCGAAATATATCGACCAGGTGGTGCTGCACAACAGCCAGGACCCGTATACGATTGCCCTGCTTGTGCCTAACAAGGAGGCTTTGAAGGCATATGTCAAGGAGGTGGCTCCGGAGCTCGACCCTGCCTCTGTAGATGCCAGGAAGAAGATGCTCCTGAAGATACAGGAGGAGATAGATTCGTATCGCAAGGGAGGGAAGAACTATGGTGCGTTCCCTGAAAGATGGCTCCCGGCCGCAGTCTGCGTGCTGCCTGAACCTTTCACCGAGCAGAACCATATGGTCAACAGCACCATGAAAATCGTCCGTGGCAAGGTGGAGAAGGCTTATGAGGACAGGATGAAATATGCTTATACGCCTGAAGGCAAGGATATCGTCAATCCTCAGAATCTGTCCAGCCTGTAGTGTGACCGCCCATCCAGGGCAGAGACGGAAAATAAAGACAGGGACTTGACTCTTTACGGGTCGGGTCCCTGTCTTTTAAGATGTATTCCGTTTATCCAGATGACGGAACTGTTCCGGTATTATTCGGCGGCTTCTTCGAAGTCTTCCTTGCCTACGCCGCAAAGAGGGCACACCCAGTCTGCAGGAAGGTCTTCGAATGCAGTCCCTGGAGCTATGCCATTGTCCGGATCTCCGGCTGCCGGATCGTATACATATCCGCAGATTTTACAAACATACTTTTTCATGGTAACATGTAATTAAAAATGAATAATTAGCCAAATATACGGAAACCTTTTGTGAAAACCAATCCGTGCGGAGTCTTGTCATATAAAATATAACCATTATAGACCATTACCGAACAAAAATAAAGAAGCAGAAAAAAATTGCTGAAAATTTTTCACAAAAAGTTTGGAGATTCATATAAAACCATTACCTTTGCAACGGACATAAGAATTTTTTCGTGTCTATTTGTTAAGTTCGTTTTATATACAAGCGGAGTTCCTTGGGGAGGGAGCTCCGCTTTTCTTTTCATAATATGTCTGTCAAGTCAGGGGGTAATGGGTCAGTGCCTGTTTACTGAAGAGCCGCCGCTGCATATCGAGTTGTCAGTGGCAGTGCCGGTGAAATCTATTGTGCTGCCTCCAGACAGGGAACACTCAATTGTCCCGTCTGAACTGAATCCTGCCCAGCTGCCTCCTGACAGGGAACCATAACATTTTTCGATATAGAGCTCATCTTTCGAGTCGTTCCCGAAAAGCTCGGACCCTCCGCCAAGATCCATTTCGCATTTTGCTGCAGAGCCTGATGCATATATGACAGATCCACCGGAAGCCTCAATATACAGCCTTTCCGTGTTGATCCCGCTTCCCCATGCCACAGATCCTCCTGAAAGTCTGATTGTCGTGCTGACATTTCTGCTGGTATTGAACTCTATCCTGGATCCGCCTGAAGCGTTGACCGAAAGATTGTCGGCAAAAAAAGTGTTGCGGCAGGACACGGTAGCGCCGCCTGATCCTGACAGATAGCCTATATCCGGCCTGTAGGGCACTTCCACATAGGTATGGGCTCTGCTCGGGACACTTATTCCGTCTGAATATTTTATCCAGAGCTCTCCTTCCGATTCATAGACTTCCACATACGGCAGCACATTGGCATCGCTTTCCACATAGATTCTGTCGGTGTCTTTCAGAATCACTGTCTCGATTCTGTTCCCGACTTCTATCCCCTTATAGTTATTAGGCGCAGGGATGGTCGTGCTGTCGGTATAGCCGGCAAGTCCGATTCTCGTTTTGTTGCATCCTGGAAGTACCGCCACCATGAGCGCGGCAAGGGATACAATCACTGCTTTTCTCATATTGTCTTCAATTATAACCATTGACAAGATGCCGCTTTTATTGAAATGTTGCACCGAATATTTTCCATCTATCTAAAAAAATTGTTACCTTTACACGATTTTGTGAACATTTCATAATTTAATAACAATAAAATAGATAACAATGAACAAGAAAGGTAATGTCCTGGCTATTGCAATCATGTTCTTTCTTTTTGCAATGATCTCGTTCGTGACAGGACTCCAGAACCCTATGGGTATCATCGTCAAGGCTCAGTTCGGAGCTACAAATGCAATGTCTCAGCTCGGAAATCTCGCAAACTTCATCGCTTACGCGTTCATGGGACTTCCTGCAGGTTTCATCCTGAAAAAATACGGTTATAAGGTGACTTCCATGGCTGCTGTGGCTGTCGGTTTCATCGGAGTGGGCATATCATGGCTTTCAGGAGTTGCAGAGAGCTTCGGCGTATATCTTACAGGTGCGTTCGTGTCAGGTTTCTCGATGTGTATGCTCAATACAGTGGTGAACCCTATGCTCAACACCCTCGGCGGTGGCGGAAACAAGGGCAACCAGCTGATCCAGTTCGGAGGCTCCCTGAATTCACTCGCGGCTACGATAGTGCCGGTGCTTGTCGGCTATCTTATCGGTGATGCTGCAAGCGCAAGGATTTCAGATGCCAATCCTGCACTTTTCATAGCAATGGGCATCTTTGCTGTGGCATTCATCATCATCGCCTTCTCCCAGATTCCTGAGCCTGAGCTTGAGGCAGCAAAGGCTGCTGCGGCTGCCGGAAAGGAAGAGGAGGGCACCATGGCGAGCATCAAGGGCGCACTTTCACACAAGAACCTTGTGTTCGGTGTCATCGCCATCTTCCTGTATGTAGGTATCGAGGTCGGCATCCCTAACATTGCCAATCTTTATATGACTTCTTCAGAAGTGGGCATTTCAGCGGCTGTGGCAGGTACTGTAGTCGGAATGTACTGGCTTCTCATGCTTTGCGGCCGTCTCCTCGGCGGTTTCATCGGAGGAAAGGTTTCCAGCAAGGCAATGATGACGGCAGTGAGCTCGATAGCTATCCTGTTCCTTCTTATCGGTATGTTCCTTCCGGATACAAAGGTGATGTTCCCTGCAATCAACGCTGATCTTTCCTTCAGTCTGGTGCAGATTCCTCTCGGAGTAGTATTCTTCGTTCTCTGCGGTCTCTGTACATCCGTGATGTGGGGAGCGATCTTCAACCTTGCTGTCGAGGGCCTCGGCAAATACACTTCTATCGCATCAGGCCTCTTCATGGTGATGGTGTGCGGTGGCGGTGTGCTTCCTGTTATCCAGGGTGCGGTTGCAGATGCATTCAACTATATCGACAGCTATTGGGTGCTGATAGTCGCACTTGCATATATCCTCTGGTTCGCCCTTTTCGGCTCCAAGGTGTCAAAGGCAGAATAATAATAATCAGATAAAACAAGAAGTATTATGGAATCACAACTTGTCGTAGGAATCGATGTAGGTGGACAGACCTCCAAACTCGGAGTTGTCGATGCAAGAGGAACAGTCCTCGCGCAGACAGTCATCAGGACAGATCTTTATGATACTGTAGAGCCATACATCGATGACCTTGCAGAGGCTTTGAAGAAAATCGTAAAGGAAGCCAATGCTGAAGGGAATATCAGGGGTATCGGTATAGGTGCTCCTAATGGCAACTACTATAAGGGGTCAATCGCTTATGCTCCTAATATCGCCTGGGGCAGGGACGGTGACATTCCTTTTGCAAAGCTCCTTTCTGCCCGTATCGGCGGTCTGCCAGTGGCTCTGACCAATGATGCGAATGCGGCTGCTGTCGGAGAAATGACCTATGGCGCTGCACGAGGCATGAAGAACTTCATAATGATAACCCTCGGGACAGGAGTGGGAAGCGGTATCGTCATCAACGGTGAGATCGTATATGGACATGACGGTTTTGCCGGAGAGCTCGGCCACACTACTGCTGTGCGCAACAACGGAAGAATCTGCAACTGCGGCCGTACAGGATGTCTCGAAACCTACTGCTCTGCCATCGGAGTAGCCCGTACAGCCCGTGAATGGCTTCAGCTCAGCGATGAGCCTTCATCTTTGCGCAGCCTTGACAACATCACTTCCAAGGACATTTACGAGGCAGCCAAGGAGGGAGACAAGATGGCTCTCAAGATCTTCGATTTCACAGGCAAGATGCTCGGAAAGTCTTTCGCAGATTTCGTGGCATTCAGTGCTCCTGAAGCCATCGTCCTGTTCGGCGGTCTTGCAAGGGCCAAGGAATTCCTTCTCGGTCCTATCGAGGAGTCTATGAACGAGAACCTGCTCCGTCTCTGGAAAGGCAAGATCAAGATTGTCTTCTCTCAGCTCAAGGAGTCCGACGCAGCCATCCTCGGCGCTTCAGCCCTCGCATGGGAGCTGTAGTGGCGAAGACACTGTCAAGCATATAGAAGTCAAGCCCCGCCGAAGCGGGGCTTGCTTGTTGTATACCGTCTTGGACTTTTAAGTGTCCGGCTATTTCTTTCGGATGAATATCTGCACAGGGCAGCCGCAGAAATCGAATTTCTCCCTCAGCTTGTTCTCCAGGAATCTCTTGTAAGGCTCCTTTACATATTGCGGAAGATTGCAGAAGAAAGCGAATGCAGGAAAACGGGTCGGAAGCTGCGTCGCATATTTAATCTTGATGTATTTCCCTTTCCATGCAGGAGGAGGGAAGTTCTCGATCTCAGGCAGCATCTCGTCGTTCAGCACGGATGTGGATATCTTCTTCGAATAGTTGTTGTAGACCATCGATGCAGCGTTCAGCACATCCAGAATCCTCTGTTTGTTGATGACTGAAGTGAACACCAGCGGAATGTCATTGAAAGGGGCAAGCCTTGCCTTGAGGGCTTCGGTATATTCCCTCATGGTGTTGGTGTCCTTCTCGATGAGGTCCCATTTGTTCACGACTATCACACAGCCCTTCCTGTTCCTTACGATAAGGTTGAATATGCTCATGTCCTGGGCTTCCAGTCCGGTCTGCGCGTCTATCATCAGGATGCAGACATCAGAGTGCTCGATGGTCCTGATGGAACGGAGTACGGAATAGAATTCCAGGTCTTCATGCACCTTGTTCTTTTTCCTCATCCCGGCCGTGTCCACAAGCATGAACTCATGCCCGAACTTGTTGTAGTATGTGGAGATGGAGTCTCTCGTAGTCCCTGCTACCGGAGTGACGATATTGCGTTCCGTGCCGAGCAGCGCATTTGTCAGGGATGATTTGCCGACATTCGGCTTGCCTACGATGGCTATGTGTGGAAGGTCCGGATGGTCGTCTTCAGCCCCTGAATCCTGCGGCAGACGCCTTGTGATCTCATCGAGCAGGTCTCCTGTGCCACCTCCCGTCGCGGCGGAGATGCAGAACAGGTTCTCCCCGAGCCCGAGTGAGTAGAACTGGTAGGCATCGTACATCTTGTCGCCAGTGTCGACCTTGTTGACGGCAAGCACGACGGGCTTTCCGCTGCGCCTGAGGATGTCGGCTATTTCGGCATCATAGTCGGTGATGCCGGTCTGCGCCTCCACCATGAACAGTACGAGATCGGATTCCTCAATCGCCAGGATTACCTGCTTCCTGATTTCGGCCTCGAATACATCGTCTGAATTGCTGGTGTATCCGCCTGTGTCCACAACGGAGAATTCTCTGCCGCACCATTCGCTTTTGCCGTAATGTCTGTCACGGGTCACGCCGGCGGTTTCGTCAACGATGGCCTGCCGCATCCCGACAAGGCGGTTGAAAAGTGTGGATTTGCCCACATTAGGTCGTCCTACTATAGCTACAAGACTCATATCAGTGTCAGTTTAATTGATCTCGCATCCCGAGCAGTCTCCGCATCCTATGTCACTGCATGTCGGATGGTTCTTCCCGTGCTTGCGTCCCCACAGGCGCAGTTCCTCCTCCTTTGCACAGATGATGCCCCTTTTGCGCATTTCCTTGTTCCGGCTGATCTCCGTCTCCGGGAAACGGCCGTTCTTACGGAATATGATATTGAAACATAATCCGATGACGCACAGTCCTACAAGGACAACTGCCGCAAGGAGGATTTCCCACATAAGCCTGTCTTTTACTGTTTGTCAGCCAATCAGTTGATGAAGCTCGAACTGATCGGTTCGTAGTTGTATACCTTGTCGATGATGTCGGCGAAAGTCTCGGCCATGGAGAGGACGGTGATCTTGCTCCTGTCCCTTTCCGGATCAGTGGTGAGAGGAATTGTGTCGGTAACGATTACCTCCTCAAGAGCCGAAGCCGCAATCTTTTCGTATGCACTGCCTGAGAACACCGCGTGTGTAGCGCAGGCCCTGACGCTCGATGCCCCCATCTCTTTCAGGACATTTGCAGCCTTTGTCAATGTTCCTGCAGTGTCAATCATGTCATCCACTATTATGACATTCTTGCCTGCCACATCTCCGATAGCTGTGATGGAGCCTACCACATTGGCTTTTTCCCTTGACTTGTGGCAGATGATCACAGGGCACTGGAGATATCTTGCATAGGCATTCGCCCTTTTCGCTCCTCCCATGTCAGGCGCAGCGATAGCAAGGTTCTCGATGTTCATGTCCCTGAGATAAGGGAGGAACACTGTGCTTGCATAGATATGGTCGACAGGGAAATCGAAGAATCCCTGGATCTGATCCGCATGAAGGTCGCATGTCATCACCCTGTCACATCCTGCTGCATGCAGAAGATTTGCAACCAGCTTTGCTCCTATCGGTACGCGCGGCTTGTCCTTGCGGTCCTGCCTTGCCCAGCCGAAATACGGCATTACGGCGATGACAGTGTGTGCTGATGCCCTTTTGGCTGCGTCTATCATGAGAAGCAGCTCGAACAGGTTGTCAACTGGCGGAAAGGTTGACTGTATGATGAATACGGTCGCACCCCTTACACTCTCGTTCAGAGACGGCTGGAATTCTCCGTCACTGAATGTGAGGACATCTGATTCTCCGAGGTTGATACCAAGAGCTTTGACTATCTTTTCTGCGAAAGGCCTGGAGCTCCTGCCAGCAAAAATCTTCAGTTTGTGTTCGTTGTGCATGTCAGTATCAGTTTAGTTTTTGAGGGTTTTCAATATTTCTCCGATATAGTTCAGGACTTCTTCTTTCCCGAGACCAGTTTCGGATGAGCTTTCGAATATTGGAGGCAGCTCTTCCCAGCGGTCCAGCAGAATCTGCTTGTTCCTCTCTATCTGCCGGGCCCGTGCCACAGGGCCGAGCTTGTCCCCCTTGGTGAAGATGATGGAAAACGGGATGTCGCTGGTCCCCAGCTCGTCCAGAAAATCCATGTCCGTCTTCATGATGTCGTGGCGGCAGTCGATCAGGACAAAGAGAAGCACCATTTCCTCAGAAAAGTTGAGGTAGTTCCGGATGACATCCTCGAGCTTCTTCTTGTCCGTGGCTGACATCTTTGCGTAGCCATATCCCGGAAGGTCCACAAGATACCATTCATTATTGATGAGGAAATGGTTCACGAGACGGGTCTTGCCGGGCTGGCTCGATGTCATTGCGAGCTTGCTGTTGCCGCACAGCATGTTGATAAGAGAGGACTTCCCTACATTCGATCTTCCGATGAATGCAAATTCCGGGAGTTTCTGCTTCGGTTTTTCAGATACTCTCGTGCTGCTTCCAGCGAATTTTGCCTCAGATATCTTCATGGATGTTACAGAAATGTTTACAATCGGGGGCAAAGATAATCAAAAATGCATCGGACGCATAAATTTATTGAAAAATTATTTCTAATTTTGAGGATGCACACATATTTTTATAGATATGGGGAAAAAGAAAGACAAGTCTATGATTTATGACGGCGATCCTTGGCTTCTGCCATACAAGAAAGCCATCGACGCCAGACACAAGCGTATTCTTGAGAAGAAAGAGCGCCTTTCGGTAGACGGCTCGTTGTCCAGGGGGGTCAACAACCACCTTTATTACGGACTTCATCACACTTCAGACGGGGGATGGGTGTTCAGGGAATGGGCTCCGAACGCCACCAAAATCTATCTTATAGGAGAATTCAACAACTGGAAAAGGACGGAGGCCTATGCTCTCCATCCTGTAGGCAACGGCAACTGGGAGCTGACTCTGCCTCCAATGTTCCTTTCCCACGGCACATTGTACAAGCTGTACATCGAGTGGCCCGGAGGTGGGGCGGAAAGACTGCCGGCATATGTGACCCGTGCGGTGCAGGACCCTCAGACAAAGGCATTCTGTGCTCAGGTGTGGGACCCTATGGAGCCTTACAGGTGGAAGCACCGCAAGCCGGGCAAAAGACCGCATCCTCTTATTTACGAATGTCATATCGGCATGAGCTCGGAGCAGGAGAAGGTTGCGACTTTCGACGAGTTCAGACGGGATGTGCTGCCCCATGTCAAGGACCTCGGCTATGACACTATCCAGATAATGGCTCTCCAGGAGCATCCTTATTACGGTTCGTTCGGGTATCAGGTCTCCAATTTCTTTGCCCTGAGCTCCCGTTTTGGCACTCCGGAAGAGTTCAAGAGGCTTGTGGACGAGGCGCACGGGGCCGGGATAGCAGTCGTGATGGATATCGTGCATTCTCATTCTGTGGACAATGAGGCGGAAGGGCTCGGGAAGTTCGACGGGAAGGAAGACCTATATTTCTATAAGGGACCTCAGGGACGTCATCCGGCATGGGGCTCGCGCTGTTTCGACTATGGCAAGGACGAGACTGTGTATTTCCTTCTTTCCAACTGCAAATACTGGATGGAGGAGTATCATCTTGACGGGTTCCGTTTCGACGGGGTGACAAGCATGCTTTACTGGAGTCACGGGCTCGGCGTCGATTTCGTGGGCTACGACATCTATTTCAATGCGGGAGTGGACGAAAATGCCGTCACATATCTTGCCCTTGCGAACATGCTTGTGAAGGAAATCAATCCGGACGCATTTACCATTGCCGAGGATGTGAGCGGAATGGCAGGTTTGGCGGCGCCTTTCGAGGCGGGCGGTGTCGGGTTCGACTTCAGGATGAGCATGGGAGTGGCCGACAACTGGATCAAATGGATAAAGGAGCTCCCTGACGAGAAATGGAGCATGGGGGAGATGTGGTGGCAGCTCACCAACAAGAGGGCGGACGAGAAGACCATCAGTTATGCGGAATGCCATGACCAGGCTATGGTGGGAGACAAGACCATCATATTCAGGCTGATGGATAAGGAGATGTACACTTCGATGAACATGGAGTCGAAGTCGCCTGTGGTGGACAGGGGTATCGCTCTCCACAAGATGATACGCCTTGTCACGATGGCAACGGCAGGAGACGGCTATCTGACTTTCATGGGGAACGAGTTCGGCCATCCCGAATGGATAGATTTCCCTCGCGAGGGCAATGGCTGGTCGTACAAGTACGCCAGGAGACAGTGGTCTCTCATGGAGCCTGACTATCTGCGGTACAAGTATCTGAACAATTTTGACAAGGCGATGGTGTCTTTCTGCAAGGAAGAAAAGCTCCTTTCAGAAAGGCCGGAGCTGCTTGTGCAGGATGAAGAGAAAAAAATTCTCATTTTCAAAAGAATAAATTGTATCTTTGCGCTCAATTTCAATCCGTCTGCATCATTTTCCGATTATGCGTTCGCTGCTCCGGCAGGCAAATACATCTCGGTACTTGATACAGACGCGGCGGAGTTTGACGGTTTTTCCCGGCTGCAGAAGGGAGAAGTCCATTTTACGGTCCACAGGAAGTCACCGAACGGCAACGGGAAGTACGATGATTCGCTGATGCTATATCTCCCGAGTCGTTGTGCTTTGGTGCTCAAGAAGATAGAATAATGTTAACCTAAATTAAATTATAACAAGTATGGCTTTTCTAAAATTCAACAAGTCCGAACTTGTAAACCTGGAATATTCGCTGAAAAGGGAGATTATCCTTGCGAACAAGACAGGTGCGTACTGCAACACCTCGCTGGTGACCTGCAATACGAGACGGTATCATGGACTGCTGGCTGTGCCTGTCGACAATTTCGGAGGAGGGAAGTATATGCTGCTTTCTTCTGTGGACGAGAGTATTGTGGTCGGCGGCAAGCAGTTCAATCTCGGTATCCATTGCTATGGAGACATCTATGAGCCGAGAGGGCACAAATACATCATCGACTTCGATGCAGACCCGGTTCCGGAGATTATCTACAAGGTGGGAGACATCATGTTCAGCAAGACCATCCTGATGGTCCCTGACAATGACCAGGTCCTCATCAAGTACACTCTTATGGAGGCTCCTCAGAAGGCGCTTCTCAAACTGAAGCCATTCCTTGCATTCAGGAATGTCCACAGCCTGACCCATCAGAACGGCGAGGCAAACACTGAAGGAAAGGATATAGCAGGCGGTGTGGCATACAGGCTTTATGAAGGATTCCCTGACCTCAATCTCCAGATGAGTGCCAAGGCTTCTTTCAGGAAGATGCCTTACTGGTACAACGGCATTACCTATTCCGACGAGTACAGGCGCGGTTTCGACTGCATGGAAGACCTGTTCGTGCCTGGAGAGTTCTCCGTGGAGCTCAAGCCCGGAGAGACGGTGGTCCTTTCTGCTTCTGTCAATGAAATCAGTCCGAGAGGACTCAAGAAGAAGTTCGAGGACATTGTCGCAAAGATGGGAACTATCCATAATTACCACGACCTTCTGGTACACAATGCAGACATGCTGAAATGCAAGAGGGGCGGCAAGGAGCAGATCAATGCCGGTTTCTCATGGCTTCAGACTGGACTTCTCAGGGAGACAATCGAGTCGCTTCCTGGACTTACGATATATGCGGACGGCAATGCGGCAGAGTTCGAGAAGATTCTTGACACTCTGATAGCTGACGAGCAGGAGAGGCTCTTCCACAGGACTACCCAGGTCGAATCTCCGCTCAGGCTTACCGACACTATCCAGCAGTATGTCGAATTCACGGGAGATGAAAAGAAGGTGTGGAAGAAATATGGAGCCACACTTAAAGGAATTATAGAAAGCTATGCTCCTGGCCGCAGGAGAGAGGTGACCATGCATCCGAACGGGCTTCTCTGGGCCCAGATGGACTGGACTGCACTTTCATGGATGAACACCTACATTTCCGGACAGCCGGTCAATGAAAGGGCCGGATATCAGGTGGAGACCAACGCCATGTGGTACAATGCCCTCTGTTTCGCTGTCGAGATGGAAGAGAAATACGGTGCTAAAAAGAACAATGCCTTTGTTGCCCAGTGGGCGCCGGTAAGGGATCTTGTAAAGCAGAACTTCCAGCCGACATTCTGGAATGCAGACCAGGGTTATCTTGCGGATTATGTGGACGGCAACGGGCAGAATATGGATGTACGCCCTAATCAGCTGTTTGCGGTGTACCTGAGATATTCTCCGGTGGATGACGAGGTCAAGTCTTCCGTAATGTCTGTGATTTCCAATGAACTTGTGACCAAGAGGGGAATCAGGACGCTCTCACCGAGAAACATCAAATATAAAGGAGTGTACGAAGGCTCGCAGACAGACCGTGACCTTGCATACCACAACGGTTGCGCCTTCCCTTCACTCCTCGCGCCTTATGTGGAGGTTTGCTTCAACATGATGGGCGCAGCCTTCTACAAGAAAGCCGAATGGCTTACTGAAGGGTTCTATGAGGACATCAACAAGCACGGAGTCGGCGTGTTTGCCGAACTTTATGACGGAGACCCTCCTCACGAGCCGCACGGTGCCATCGCATGTGCATGCAGTACGGCGGCTCTGCTCAAGATAGATTATCTGATGAATAAATATAAGGAGGACAAGAAATGAAAGTGCTGATGTTCGGATGGGAGTTCCCTCCCCATATTGCCGGCGGACTCGGTACGGCCTGCTACGGTATGACCAAAGGTCTTGCAGCAAATGGAGTGGATGTGCTTTTCGTGATGCCTTCCGCTTCAGGAGATGAAGACCAGAGTGCTGTAAAAATCATCAATGCAAGTGATGTCCCTGTGGATACGATGTCGACTTCCGTTGACGAGTTCCTCGGGAAAGTACAGTTTGTACACATAGGCTCCAACATGGTCCCTTATGTGGATCCTCAGGACTTTACCACCATGGTGGAAGAGGAGAGGAAACGCCAGATAAAGAGTTTCCGTATCCAGTATGGACAGAAATACAAATTCTCCGGCAAGTACGGAGCCAACCTGATGGAAGAAGTCGCAAGATATGCGATGGTAGGCGCGACGATCGCTCTCCAGCACAAGGACGAGATTGATGTCATCCATGCGCATGACTGGCTGACATATCTTGCCGGAATCGGAGCCAAACAGCTCACCGGCAAGCCGTTGGTGGTGCATGTCCATGCTACTTCATTCGACAGGGCAAGCGATGACAAGATCGACACGAGGGTATATGACCTTGAGAAGAAAGGTATGGAAGCTGCCGACAAGGTGATTGCGGTAAGCGACCTGACCAGAAATATTGTCATCAACAAATACGGCATTTCCCCTGACAAGGTTGTTACAGTCCACAACGCTGTGGATTTCAGCGGCAGGGAGAATATTGAAGTCGAGAGAGGAGTCGAAGACAAGGTCGTGACTTTCCTCGGCAGGGTCACCTATCAGAAAGGACCCGAGTACTTCATCGAGGCTGCCGCCAAGGTCCTCAAACGCTGCCCTCATGTGCGCTTTGTGATGGCCGGCAACGGAGATATGCTCAACCGCTGTATCCGTCATGTGGCCCGTCTCGGAATTTCCGACAAGTTCCATTTCACGGGATTCCTCCGCGGAAAGGAAGTGCAGAAGATGTTCGCCCTTTCGGATGTGTATGTCATGCCTTCCATTTCGGAGCCGTTCGGAATATCACCGCTTGAAGCCATGCAGACATATGTCCCTTCTGTCATTTCCAAGCAGTCGGGATGTGCAGAGATTCTGAAATATGCGCTCAAGGTGGACTTCTGGGATGTGGACGCCATGTCTGACGCCATCTACGGGCTCCTGAACTATCCGGCCATAGCCGCTCTGGCTTCCCGTTGCGGGCACGATGAAGTGAATGCCCTCAAATGGACGAATGCAGCGGCAAAGATCAAGAAAGTGTATGAATCTACAATGAGAAAATAATTACTTAAACCTATCAATGAGTTATGAAAAAAAGTCTATGTTTATACTTCCAGGTACACCAGCCAAACAGACTGAGACTGTATAGATTCTTCGATATAGGAAAGGATTCGCACTATTACGATGACTTTGCCAACAGGACAATCCTGAAGAGGGTGGCTCAGAAATGCTACCTTCCTATGAACGAGCTTCTTCTCGAACTTATCAAGAAGTATGAAGGGAAGTTCAAGGTTGCATTCTCCATTTCAGGATCTGCACTTGAGCAGTTTGACAGATATGCTCCTGAAGTGATAGAGAGTTTCCGCAGGCTTGCAGCCACAGGCAGCGTGGAATTCCTTTCTGAAACATATTACCATTCTCTCGCATCCCTTGCATCCCCGACTGAATTCAAGCATCAGGTGGAGAAGCACAAGGAGGCGATAAAGCATTATTTCGGCGTTACTCCTACAGCTTTCAGAAACACTGAGCTCATCTATTCCGATGCGATAGGGGACATGGTGTATGACCTCGGGTTCAAGACCATGCTTACCGAAGGTGCAAAGCATGTGCTCGGATGGAAGAGCCCTAACTATGTATATTCAGGTGCGATGGCCCCTAAGCTGAGCCTTCTTCTGAAGAACTCTTCACTGAGCGACGACATCGCGTTCCGTTTCTCTGACCGCAACTGGTCCGACTGGCCTCTGACCGGAGACAAGTATGTCGCATGGATCAAGGCTTCTGCGCAGAATGACGAGATTGTCAACCTGTTCATGGATTATGAGACATTCGGTGAGCACCAGAGCGCACAGAGCGGAATATTCGATTTCATGAGATATTTCCCTGAAGTTGTATTCAAGGATGGAGAATTCGAATTTGTGACCCCTACCGAGGCAGGCAAGAAGCACAAGCCGGTTGCCCAGCTCGATGTTCCGGATGCCATCTCATGGGCAGACGAGGAGAGGGATGTCACCGCATGGCTCGGCAACGAACTCCAGAACGAAGCTTTCAGCAAGCTTTACGGCCTTTCAGAGAAGATAGCCCTCATAAAGAACGAGGATATCTGGTCTGATTACGGTCATCTGCAGGAAAGCGACCATTTCTATTATATGTGTACCAAGT
>JADIMD010000048.1 GCA_017695015.1 Candidatus Cryptobacteroides faecigallinarum
GGCAGGGTCGATGGCAAGGACGACATCCCCGGAAGTCCCTTCCGATATTGATGCATCCGTATACTTTGCGAGGGCTTCCGTCAGATATCCGGCCTGCGGGGCCAGTTCCCGGGAAGCGACAGCAATCTCAAGACCCTCAGGCAGGGTAAAGGAACCTGCCTGATAGTCTATTTCACAAGGCTGCGGGATCAGGGCCGCCCTTTCCTCCGCAGCGGGGCCGGTGCAGGCGCATAGTGCTGCGGCTGCAATAAAAATAGCTGTAATTGTCCTTTTCATCAGTCAATTCTTGAATGTCAAAAAAGGGGCAGGATACCGTTTCCCGGTATGTGCCCCATATTGATTGTTATTCTTCCATGTGCGTGAAGTCCTCAACCCATTCGAGCCCGGTCGCCGGACCGTAATTTACTTTCCAGTTGGTTAGTGACAGGTCTCCAGCATCGGAGTATTCACACATGCCTGTATGTCCGTTGCCAGTAGCATCATTGAATGTATAGCCTGACCCCTCATCCATCTTCCAGTATCCGACAAGGCCTTCGCTTTTTGGATCCACACTGTTCATGTTGTTGGCAAGCTGGCTCGCCGAGCGGGCGACACTCCATAGCCTTACTTCCCTGAATGAAATCAAGGAGGCACTGTATGCACTGGCAAAGTTCATAGGCTGTGGAAGGAGGGAGAAATAGCTGAATGTTATAGGAGATGCTGCAGCCTGCTTTGAGCCGACATCATTTCCGTTGATATAGAGCCTGGTGGTATTGCCGTCGAATGTTACGGCAATATGCTGCCATACTTTTGCCTCATTGGTCACTGTTGCAATGACTCCCGGTCTTGCAATTGTCATCATGAGAAGCCTGTTGTTCGGGTATTGGTTGTTCTGTAATTCGAACCGCAACGCCATCCTGTTGCCGAGGGCTCCGTTGTCGAGGGCTGCGATCATGAGAGGGTTGGCATTGCAGAATTCAGGGACATACATCATGAATTCGAATGTATATTGTGTGAATTCTACGTTTTCCCCAACATTGAACATGATCCTGTTAAGCTTTTCAAAGTCGCTGCTGGAGACATACTCCGAGTTGAATATAGGTGCAGGCACTGGCTTGACGTAGTTGCACACTATCACATATTCAGAGGTGCTCTCTACTACAGGGATGTTCCCTTCTGAACAACGCAGCTTGACAGGGATGGCATATGTGGCCCCTGATTCTTTCATCTCGTCGGTGTAGGACATTTCCACCATCACAGGCGATGCGGATACCTGCCCTTCACTGATTGAGACGGAGCTGCTTGACAGTGTGAAGGCCTCGTCCGGCATCTGCTGGTATGAGGTGCCGTTCAGTTCATTGTAGCGTACAAGCACATCGGAATCCGTTTCAAAGGTGAAAGCCATGTCTGACTCTGCTTTGCTCCCGAGGCGGGCGGTCAGTGTGGCCTGTGCCGTCGGAGAGTCGTTGTCCGTGCTTAATATCGTGCTCGATGCCCGGTATGCTTCGGCGATGTAGGCTGCATTATCGATAGGTTTCAGTTCTGCATCGTTGCAGCCTGCCGCGGCCGATAATATGCCTGCGGCAGCAAGGCAAAATGTGAAACTTTTAAATATTCTTTTCATTTTCTTTTCCTTTTATTCTTCTGCTGTCTGTCCAAGTCTGTTCATCGCTGTGATGGCCTCACGGTAGTATTTGTAGCAGTCATTGCGGAAATCGTTCTGCATATAGTAGGCTCCGAACCCGCCTTTCCTGAATCCGTTGTCCGGCTCCCATATTGCCATGCCGTACAGTGAATTGACCGTAGTGCCGTCGTCAAGCCTCATCGGGACTCCTCCCTGGCTTGAATAGGCGGTATTCTCGAAATTTTCCGTGACGATAGTTTTGTTGGTAATATTCTCTTCATCAAGGACATCCCCGAAAGCGTCGACCAGGTCTCTCAGTCTCAGGTCAAGGCTTGACTGGGTTGTGCAGACATATGATTGAAGAATGAAATAATCGAAGCAGCCGATGGTCTCGGAAGGCATCAGCGACACCTCTCCGTCTACTATCAGCAGCTTGCCGCTGCCTGATTTCGGCCCGAGGCGCTTGCTGCACTCGTCCACGAACCAGTTGACACGTTCGGCAGGGGTCGTACCTGCATAGATGTCCCCCTGCTTTGGGAGGTCATTGACGATATTGCCTTTGTGGTCACTGTAACTTGGTTCATAGTCGATATCGAACCCGTCATAACCGTTTTCAAGGACGATGTCCACGAGTGCATTTGCATATTTCCGGATGGCGGTCTCGATCTCCTGAGGGGTAGGGTCGTCGCTCCATCCCCAGTAATGACGTCTCATTGTTATGATCTCATCGTCGCTCTGGGCATCTGCAGTAACCTCATCCGGTGTGGCGTTCAGTCCTATGTTGGTGAGGAGTGTCGTCACCACGATTCTTGTACCTTTCTTTTCACGGACTGCCCTCATCTCCGCTTTCTGGTTTTCATCAGGGGTAAAAGGTGACCATATTGCCACCAGGTCGACACTGTCGGGTACTCCCATCAAGCTTGCAAAGGTAGATGCAGAAGTGGGGTTCCATCCTCCCAGCCAGCCGAATGATATGGAATGGTCGGAAGCCTTGTATGCCTTGAGGCTTTCGTAGTAGCTGTCAGGGAATTCCTGCTTCAGGTCCCTGGCTTCAGGCGTGGTCCAGTCGCTGCATCCCGCAAGGATACCTGTGGCCAGGACCGAGGATGCGAGCAATATGATTCTGTTCTTTGTATTCATAAACATAACGGTTCGTGTTTAATGTCAGTTCTTTTTCGCCCACCATACATCCGTGCCGTGCTGGTCGGGACCTCCGAGCAGGGTGACTGCTGCCTGGACATTTTCTGTGTTGTTGTCGTACTCGGACTGAGGGTAGTGCAGACGGCGCATCCCGCGTTCGCTGTCCACTTCTCCCCACATGCCTCCGCGGCTGAGGTTGTCTACGGCCATCATCATGTGCGGGTAGCCTGTGCGCCTGAAGTCCGCCCATGCCTCATGGCCGATCATATGGTTCGCTATCCATTTCTGGATGATGATGCGCTCCAGTTCGTGGCCGTCCGCATTCCATGCCACTGACGGGGCAGTGCCGAATCCGGATTCGCTGTTGCGTCCCAGCGGGTCCGTATATGAGAGGGCCACTTCATTTGAGCCCTCGACATAGCTGCTGTAGGCGGTGGAGCATCCTGCCTCCTCGAAGGA
>JADIMD010000049.1 GCA_017695015.1 Candidatus Cryptobacteroides faecigallinarum
GCAGAGGCGAAGTCGCAGGCCCAGTCATACATCAACGATGTCATGGACGAGGCAAGGCTGACGGCAAGCAAGGAGGCTAAAAGGATAGTAATCAACACCATCCAAAGGACAGCATCCGAGACCGCGATTGAAAACGCCGTGACTGTGTTCAATATAGAGAGTGACGAGATCAAGGGTCGAATCATCGGCCGCGAAGGAAGGAACATCAGGGCCCTCGAAGCTGCCACAGGTGTCGAGATCGTGGTGGATGATACTCCTGAAGCAATCCTCCTTTCAGCATTCGACCCGGTAAGAAGGGAGGTTGCAAGACTTGCGCTGCACCAGCTCGTAGTGGACGGAAGGATACATCCTGCCCGCATCGAGGAAGTGGTGGCAAAGGTCCAGAAGCAGCTCGAGGACGAAATCATGGAGACAGGCAAGAGGACCTGCATCGACCTCGGCATACACGGGATGCACATTGAGCTTGTGAAGCTGATAGGCCGTATGAAATACCGTTCTTCTTATGGACAGAATCTTCTTCAGCATTCAAGGGAAGTGGCCAACATCTGCGCCACAATGGCATCTGAACTCGGTCTGAATCCTAAGATTGCCAAGAGAGCAGGTCTTCTGCACGACATAGGCAAGGTTTCAGACGAAGACCCTGAGCTTCCTCATGCAGTGCTCGGAATGAAGCTTGCGGAGAAATACAAGGAGAAACCTGAAGTATGCAATGCTATCGGAGCACACCATGAAGAAATAGAGATGACTTCCATCATCTCCCCTCTCGTAATGGTCGGAGACGCAATCTCCGGTGCCCGTCCGGGAGCAAGGCGCGAGGTAATCGAATCCTACATCAAGAGGCTGCAGGATATGGAGAACATCGCCAAGTCATACCAGGGCGTAACCAAGACATATGCAATCCAGGCCGGCAGGGAGCTGAGAGTGATCGTCGGGGCTGACCAGGTCAGCGACAAGGATGCAGAGACTATGTCAAGCGACATCGCAAAGAAAATCCAGGAAGAGATGGTATATCCAGGACAGGTCAAGATCACAGTCATCCGTGAGACAAGATCTGTCGCATACGCGAAATAACAACTTAACACAATAGAGATATGAAACGCCTGATAGCACTCGCAGGGACTCTGCTGCTATGCGTAGCCGGGTTTGCCCAGCCGAAAACAACTGTGACATGGAAGACGGAAGTCCAGCAGAAGAACGACTCCCTCTACACCATTGTCTTCACCGGCAAGATTGCGGACGGGTTCCACACTTATGGCTCAATCATCGACGGAGGCTATCCAGCCGGGGTAATCTTCTCTGAAGAGAACGCCGCCGGATATACTCCAGGAGAGATGCATGACCTCGGAGAAAAACAGGAATACGAGGGAATGATGGTATACTTCGATGAAATTGTCCTTGCCCAGGATGTGATAGCGAAGGACAAGAATGTCAAGGTAAAAGGAGAATTGACATGGCAGAGCTGCAACGAGACATCCTGCTTCATGCCTGAATATCTGGAATTCGAGGCCGACCTCTCCAAGGCTGCACCGGCTTCCGACCAGGGCACGATAAAAAGCTCGGCTCCGGCAAAAGGCTTCAACTGGGCAATAGTCATAGAGGCCATACTGTGGGGCTTTGCAGCACTCCTGACTCCTTGCGTATTCCCGATGGTGCCTATGACCGTGTCTTTCTTCATGAAAGGCTCCTCGACACCTGCTGCAGGAAGGTTCAAGGCATCCATGTACGGACTTTTCATCGTATTGCTCTACACAGTGCCTATTTCCCTGATTATCCTCATCACCAGGATAGTCGGAGGAGATGCCGTGACAGCAGATATTTTCAACTGGCTGGCTACACACTGGCTGCCTAACATCATCTTCTTCATTGTATTCATGCTGTTTGCGGCTTCATTCTTCGGGGCATTCGAGATAGTGCTTCCTTCTAAGCTCGTAAACAAGAGTGACAAAGGGGCTGACAAGGGTGGTCTCATCGGCACATTCTTCATGGCACTGACACTTGTGCTCGTTTCTTTCTCATGCACAGGACCTATCGTGGGATCCGTGCTGATAAAGGCGACACAGGGAGAATTCTGGGAGCCTATGATAGCAATGCTGGCATTTTCACTTGCATTCGCCCTTCCGTTCACGATTCTCGCATTCTTCCCGTCTCTGCTCAAGAATATCCCTAAGAGCGGCGGATGGCTCAATTCAGTGAAGGTAGTGCTCGGATTTGTCGAGGTTGCGCTCGGATTCAAGTTCCTGAGTGTCGCAGACCAGACATATCACTGGGGACTGCTCGACAGGGAGGTCTATCTTGCAATCTGGATTGTAGTATTCACCCTGCTCGGACTTTACCTTCTCGGCAAGCTCCGTTTTGCCAACGACGACAAGGTGGACCACATCACCGTAAAAAGGCTGACTCTTGCAATCGCAGTGTTCTCATTCGTGGTATATATGATTCCAGGAATGTTTGGAGCTCCTCTGAAAGCCCTCTCAGGATATCTTCCTCCTATCACCACCCAGGATTTCGTGCTCGGACAGAACACCGTTGCCGCTTCAGCGACAGCTGTCCGGACTGAAGCCCGGCAGAGCGAAGACGAACAGTCCAACAAGTACGGACTGCACCTTCCGCTCGGACTGCACGGGTATTTCACCCTGGATGAAGGACTCGAAGCGGCGCAGAAAGCCGGGAAACCTGTATTCGTGGACATTACAGGACACGGATGCGTCAACTGCCGGGAGATGGAGTCCAGAGTATGGAGCGACCCGAGAGTGCTTGAGATACTCAACAATGACTATGTCATAGTCGCCCTGTACACCGACGACAAGCAGAGGCTCGAAGAAGACGAATGGATCACAGGAGAGACTGGCAAACAGCTGACGACTCTCGGACAGGTCAACTCATATATAGTAAGGAACAAGTTTGCCGTCAATGCGCAGCCAAACTACGCGCTTCTTACCCCTGAAGGGGAGCTGATGGTCCCTGTAAGAGGATACGACCTGGATATCCAGGGATTTGTGGATTTCCTCAATTCCGGTCTCGAGAAGTTCGCGCAGTACAGCCGATAAGCTCCTGCAGATTGAACACGAGCGACACCTGCTGATGGAATCCGGCATAGCCTGATTCGAGGAAATGGGCGACAAGTCCCACTTTCAAATGCAGGAATTCCGCAATTTTCGGCTCATAATAGAGTTCCATACGGTCACACAGACCAATAGAATTTGACCGGTCATTTCCGGCATACAGCCTGTAGAAAGGGTCTCCCCAATACAGGCTGTTGCCGTATTTATATCCTCCGGCATCCCTGCTGTCATAATACGGCATCATGTCTGCCCCGACAAACAGCCTGTTACGGATTCCGACATTCCATTTCCTGATGTCGAATGTCAGCTCCGCACCGCAAGGGAAGACATATTTCCCCACATTCAGCCTGTCCTGCTGCGCTCCCTGAACCCATCCCGCAGTGAGGCTGAGTCTCTGGAGCGAGAGGTACGCCGCAGCATCAAAACATATCCACGGATTGGCAAGCACATTGTCCACTACTCCGTCCACAGCAGCGCTGCAGGCATAATGGTACATGTAGGCATAATAGCCAACTGAAAGCCCCGGGATCAGTTCCGATCTGCCGGAACTGAAAATCATGAAGCGTTCCCTCTCATACCGTCCGAACATTCCCATCCAGTCGCAGCCTACCTCATAATATGATTTGGGACGGCTGAATGTCAGAAGAAGCCCCTCATAATTGTTGTCATAGAATTTGAGCGAATCCGAAAAAAATACAGGAGAATAGTCATCGTATTCGGAAAACCGCTTTGAGAAAATCCCTGCCATAAGCATGAAACCGGTCTTGCCGAGCTTCTTGTCTAACCTGTAATAAAATGTGAGTTCACGGAAAAGACCAGAATTGGCATAGGCACTGCCTGCAGATGTCCCGTCAGGAGCAATATCCGCTCCCCTGCCGAAATCCTTCATGACATCGATCCCGGCCATCACACGGTGTCTGGCGCCGTTTTTCTGCTCCACCTCAACTCCTATCGACGGGGTGAGCCTTGCTCCGAAAATCGTCATCGACGGAGACAGGGATGTCGTATTTTCCCTGTTGTCGAAATCCATCTCGAAATTCACATCATATGCGAATCTCACTTTGTCGCCCCCCCTGACGGCATCACTGCCGTCCTGTGCAAAAGCCATCGATGGCAGCAGAAACAAGACTGCCGCACAGACCTTGCTGACCGATATTCCCTTATGCATCCTGAGTCCTGATTTTACAATTGAGACGGTAAAGATAGCACTTTTGCCACAAAGAATATTTATTTTTGTATCCGATATGGAGGAGATATGCTGAAACTGCAGACACAAGTGACGGACGAGAAATGCAAGGTGCATATATCGTACGAAGACAAGATACTGATGCTCGGGAGCTGTTTCACCGACAATGTAGGACAGAAACTGGCAAACTATGGATTCGATGTGTGCATAAACCCGTTCGGCACACTATACAACCCTGTATCCATCGCAAGGTCGATTGCAAGGCTTTCAGCCGGAAAACATTTCACTGAAGACGAGTGCGTATGGATGGGCAGCAACGCAGGTAAGGTATGCTCTTTCTGGCATCACACCTCTTTTGCACGGACCTCAACGGCAGAGTTCCTCGACAATGCCAACAGGCGCCTTGACGAAGCCTCTGAATTTTTCGCTAATTGCAGCAAGGTCATCATCACCCTCGGCACAGCCTGGTATTACAGATATGACGGACAGGAAGCTGCCGCCGACAGCCCGTCACCTTCCTACAGAGGCACAGTTGTCAGCAACTGTCTGAAACGCAAAGCGACAGAATTCGTCAGGGAAAGGCTGACAGTGGAAGAATGTACGGCAGAACTTCTGAAGATATCGGACTCTGCATCTTCAAGACAGATGATATTCACCGTGAGCCCGATAAGGCATATGGCAGACGGAGCACACGGGAACCAGCTCAGCAAAAGCACACTGCTTCTCGGGGTCGACCGGATGACAAGGAGCCTGAGCGATGATCAGGACAGCCCTGCACCAGACTATTTCCCTGCATTCGAAATCATGATGGATGAACTGAGAGACTACAGGTTCTATGCGGAAGACATGGTCCATCCGTCGTCCCAGGCAGTGGACTACATTGCCGACAGATTCCTCGGATGGGCATTGCCGGAAAACGAGAAAACCGTCCTTGAAGAAAGAATAAAAAAATTCCGGCAGAGCAGACATGTAAGCTCATACCGGAATATATAAAGCGTCCTGCAGGGAGATTATCTGCGCCTCATGCCTCCTCTGCGCATGAGATTCTGCATTCCGCCTCCCATGACATTCTTCATCATTGTCCTCGTGGTCTCGAACTGCTTCAGCAAACGGTTGACCTCCTGGACGGTAGTGCCGCTTCCATCAGCTATCCTCTTGCGGCGGCTTCCGTTTATTATTTCTGGTTTTTCCCTCTCCGACGGAGTCATCGAAAGGATGATGGCCTCTATCCCCTTAAACGAATCATTGTCCATATCCACATCCTTCAACGCCTTACCCATTCCAGGAATCATGGAAGCGAGGTCCTTGATATTTCCCATTTTCTTTACCTGCTGGATCTGGTTGTAGAAATCCATCAGGGTAAACTGGTTCTTTGCAAGCTTTTTCTTCAGCTCCCTCGCCTGCTTCTCGTCAAACTGCTCCTGTGCCTTTTCCACGAGGGTCACGACATCTCCCATTCCGAGAATCCTGTCCGCAACCCTGGCCGGATGGAACACATCCAAAGCTTCGAGTTTCTCGCCAGTGCTCACGAACTTGATAGGCTTGCCTACCACGGCCTTGATGGAAAGGGCGGCACCTCCTCTGGTGTCTCCATCCATCTTGGTCAGAACAACACCATCGAAATCCAGCCTGTCATTGAAAGTCTTCGCAGTCTCGACTGCATCCTGTCCCGTCATGGCATCCACTACGAAAAGCGTCTCGGTAGGATGGATGGCATTCTTCAGAGACGAAATCTCATCCATGAGCTCGTCATCAACGGCAAGACGGCCTGCCGTATCGACAATCACTACAGAATATCCTTCGCTCTTCGCCTTTGCAATTGCCTCCTTGGCTATCTTGACAGGGTCTTTCTCGCCTGCCACAGAATACACCGGGACGCCGGCCTGCTCTCCGAGCACCTTCAGCTGGTCCACTGCCGCAGGACGGAAAGTATCGCAGGCGGCAAGCATCACCTTCATCCCCTTCTTGCTCTTGATGTTCATTGCAAGCTTGGCCGAGAAAGTGGTCTTTCCCGAACCGTTGAGACCTGCCACGAGCACCACTCCCGGATTGCCTTTGACATTGATGTCATAGGATTCGCTTCCCATCAGGGCGGCAAGTTCATCATGGACGATCTTGACGATCATCTGCTGCGGCTTCACTGCCGTGAGCACATTCTGGCCGATAGCCTTATTCTTGACATCTTCGCAGAACTGTTTGGCTATCTTGTAGCTGACATCGGCATCGAGGAGAGCCCTCCTGATGTCCTTGAGCGCATCAGCTATGTTGATTTCGGTAATCTTGCCTTCACCCTTGAGTATCTTGAACGACCTCTCAAGCTTCTCTGTTAAATTCTCGAACATATTCTAATCTTGCTTTGTTATCATTATGGACGGTCTCTCAGTCCTGGAAATATTCGGTCCTCAACCTCGCACCGTGCATATCATCGGAATACACCGCCGGGGCAAGGTCACGCAGATTGTACCTGTTTGACATGGACTGCCCGTATGCCCCTGCAGAACATATTGCAATAAGGTCTCCCCTCACACTCAGAGGAAGGAGTCTTCCCATCCCCCAGACATCGCTGGATTCGCAGACCGGGCCGACCACATCATACACCTGAGACTGCGGAAGATTCGGACGGAGTTTCGAAGAAAGGTTCTCGATTCTGTGATATGCGCCATAGAGAGCAGGTCTTATCATGTCATTCATTCCGGCGTCGAGGACAAGGAAATTCTTTGTCTCCCCCACCTTCACGAAAAGCACCCTAGACACAAGAGTTCCGCACTGTGCCACTATGGATCTCCCAGGCTCCAGATGAAGAGACTGGTTCCTCCGGCGTATTATCTTGGATGACACCGTTCTGAACCATGTTTCGAAATCAGCCACAGGCTCCCCTTCAGGGTCCTCATATGAGATTCCGAGGCCTCCGCCAAGATTGATGTTCCTGACCTCTACCCCTTTGTCTTCAAAATAGCTGACAATCGGATTAACCCTTTCACACACAAGGGTATAGACCTCCTCGACATCTGTTATCTGCGACCCCACATGGAAATGCAGGCCTGTGAAATCGACATTGCCGCATCTCCCGAGCAGGGATATGAGGGCTTCGAACTCATGGGCGGATATCCCGAACTTGTTCTCGCATGTGCCCGTGGTGATGTACCTGTGGGTATGTGCATCGACCTCCGGATTGATCCTGGCAGCTACCCTTGCCCTCGTCCCGAGCCTTGCCGCCATCGCATTCACCACGAAAATCTCCTGCAGCGACTCGCAATTGAAAGCCCCGATACCTGCCTTTATAGCCTCCGCTATCTCCCTGTCGGTCTTTCCTACCCCTGCGAACACTATCTTTTCCGCAGGAAAGCCGCAACTTCTGGCATGGAGGACCTCGTTGCCGCTTACGCAGTCTGCTCCGAGCCCTGCCGACGATATATACTCCAGAATCCTCTTCTCCTCATTGGCCTTGACTGCATAATGGACATCGATACCATACTGGCCGGCAAGAGACACCACCTTCTTCACGGTCTTCCTGAGAAGATCCATGTCATAAAACCAGAAAGGGGTCTCGACCTTTTCAAAAAACTCTATATTCTTGATGTCCAACATATTACACAGTCCGTCCAAATAAATAGTAAAAACGATTGCAAAAATAGGGAAAAAATCGCTAATTTCGCGTCCTGAAGTTTAACAATGTTAATATTTTAGATGAAAATGGAAAAAGGACCTATTTCACAATTTATTACCCACCATTATCGTCACTTCAACTCTGCAGCTCTGGTCGATGCGGCAAAGGCATATGACGAGCACATGAAAAAAGGCGGCAAGATGATGCTGGCAATGGCCGGTGCAATGAGTACCGCTGAAATCGGACTCTCTCTCGCAGAGATGATCCGCCAGGACAAGATACAGATTGTATGCTGCTCTGCCAACAACCTCGAGGAGGACATCATGAATCTGGTAGCTCACAACCACTATTACAGGGTGCCGAACTACAGGGATCTGACTCCTGAGCAGGAGAAGGAGCTGCTCAACAACCATATGAACCGTGTCACTGACACCTGCATCCCTGAAGAAGAGGCCTTCCGCCGTCTCGAAGACCATCTCGTGGATGTATGGAAAGAGATGAAAGCCAATGGGGAAAGGCTTCTTCCTTACGAAGTCATCTACCGTCTGCTCCGCAGCGGAGTCCTCGAGCAGTATTACGAGATCGACCCTAAGGACAGCTGGGTGCTCGCTGCCTGCGAGAAGAACATCCCTATCATCGTACCTGCATGGGAAGACTGCACGACAGGCAACATCTTCACAGCACATGTCATCAAAGGCGAGTTCGATCCGCTCATGATCAAAGGCGGCATCGAGACCATGATGTTCCTGACTGACTGGTACAAGAAGAATTCCGGCGGACAGGGAGTAGGATTCTTCCAGATTGGAGGAGGTACGGCAGGTGACTTCCCTATCTGCGTTGTGCCTATGATGGAGCAGGATCTCGGGTGGACAGGCACACCTCTCTGGGCATATTTCTGCCAGATTTCAGATTGCACAACATCTTATGGATCATATTCAGGCGCAGTTCCAAACGAGAAGATCACATGGGGAAAGCTCGATGTAGACACTCCGAGATTCATTGTCGAGTCTGATGCCACCATCGTCGCTCCGCTCATCTTCTCCTATGTTCTCGGCTGGTAAGGTCCAGGCACACAGACTTTACCATGTAGAGACAAGACGATGGAATTCTTAACCGACCTGACTGACATAAGGACAATACAATGGCTGGCATGCACGGCATCGTGCATGCTGGCTTTTATATTGCTCATGATAAAGATTCCGCATACGGAATACGCCAAAAGGCTCAACAATGCAAAAGTGACCATTGCCGTTTCCTTCATGGTATGCGCGTTCATGATGGCATTTTCGCTCTACAAATATTCCACCGTATGGGAATATGAAACTTTTTCATCCCTGACGATGCTCATAACGGCATCATTCTCCACCATGGCCATTTCATGCTCCATGGTGAACATTCTTGATGACAGGATCATTTCAGGGAACACTTTCGTCGTGAATGCATTCCTGCTTGTAGCCACATCATTTGCCCTGGTGGAATCATTTCTCGGGAGCGAAAACAGGCTGCATTTCATCATTGCCCTCACGGCATCGCTCCTGCTGTTCATCGCCCAGAGCACATATTATATAATAAAGTTCGACAAGGCCTACAAAAAATCCATCAGCGCCCTGAACGCCTATTATGACGAGGATGAAGACCACAAGATAAGATGGCTGCGGTTCTGCTACATAATCGCCATGCTGACAGACATTTTCCTGCTGGTCTACATGGTCCTTCCCGGCGGATTCATGAAAATATACATTGCATGGTACATACTTTTCATCCTGTACTTCTCCGCCAATTTCATATCCTTCCTCGGCAGCCACAAGATGGTGCTGGACGCGTTTGCCCACAGGACACTGTCAGGGCAGGACCTGTTCCCGCCAAAGAACCACAAGAGAAAGGATGCCGAACCTGCAATGGACCGGAACCAGAGGGAATCGGAGTTCAAGGACATCGCCAGGAACATCAAGCAGTGGATTGCGGACAAGAAATACAGGGAATACGACAAGACCCGTGAAGAAATCGCGGCAGAAATGGGCACCACAAAGGAAATGCTCCAGCTGTATTTCAATGTAAAAATCAAGCAGGATTTCAGGAACTGGAGGACAGAGCTGCGCATCAACGATGCCAAGAAAATGCTGCTCGAAGACAGGCAGGCATCCACCAACCTTATCGGAGAGCTGTGCGGATTCAGCGACAGGTCCAATTTCCACACCCAGTTCGTGAAGTTCGTGGGATGCTCACCTAAAAAATGGAGGGAAACAAACGGAAAGCCCGAAAATGCATAAGCATTCCGGGCTTTTTCAATTATTGGAAATAATTAGCGTCATTTTATCCTGATCATTTCCACGGGCTGCCGTTTGGACTCATCCAGCGGATTCATTCTGAACTTGACTTTCGAGAAATCAATCGAAGCGATGTCTATACACCTGATGCTTGAATTCCATGCCGTCCTGTAATAGAATTTCAAAGCTGCCTGGTCTGAAGCAACAGTCCACTGCGTTGCGCTCGGAAGACCCTCAGGAATATCATTCTTCTGATGCTCCAGTCCGATTGGAATATTGAAGCTCTCCAGAATCTGGAAGCATTGCATCACTGTCTCCTCTCCGCTCTCTGCCTGAGGAGTGGCAGACTGGTACAGTGCGGCACGGACAAACCTTGACGGAGGGGTTGCATCTCCCGGGATGCCAAGGAAACCCGCTCCAGCCCCGAACTGACGGAGAGTTATATCAGCATTGAGGCTCTGCGGCTGTACATTGCCTGTATAAAGATTCACATAATTATTGAGGTTCTTCATCTGCCACCCGAAATCCGGAGAATTGGTCAGGACTCCTAATTTGTTTTCATAGAATACCGGCTTACCCTCAATGCATTCAAGTACGACCATTCTTCCTGAAGGCTCGGATATTCTCCAATGTACCGTACCTATCCTGCTGTCGAGCGAAACAAGGTCTATTTTGGCAAAGGCCTCCTTCATCTCGTCGATTTCCGAGAAGTTGGCAAGAACCCATGAGACAAATTGCATATCAGACAATGTATTTGCCTTGTTGTCCGGATTATATGCCACATATTCGCCATAATTCGGGAAAAAGAACAGTCCTGCGGAAAGTCCTGCCTCGTTCATCCCTTCCACAACGAATTCCGGACGGTCGGTGCATATCCCGACATAACCGTATTTTGCAGCAAACTGCATTCCGTCCTGGCCTGACGGGGTGAAAGATACATGCTGGTGACCTCTCGGGACAACCACATAGCTGCTGTTAAGTACCGAGCCTCCCCATTCTGTTGTCCTTGCAACGACTCTGCTGCCATCCTTTGCGGTAAGAGCGATACCTGTGCAGGCCTCTCCCCGGAACGGGACCGCTGCCGCAAGCGCAAGCCCCGCAATGAGTGAAATCAATCTGTCCATGATATGGAATTTATTTATCGGGAGCAGGCGCATCAATTTATATACCATTATTGACAATTATTCCAATATGTCAGAATAAATTATGATGTATTTTTGCAGAAAACCGACAAGCACAATGAAAAGACTCTATGCCACGGCAGCAATCGCCGCCATGCTGCTCTCCTGCACAAAGGGAGAGCCAGCTCCTGAAAGCAATCCTTCGCAGGAAGATGTACCTGCCGCCCCTGAGCTCGGATACGAAGTCTCTCCGACCGGGGGAAATGTCTATACGGACACTGAAATCAGACTGGAATTCGATTCTGCTCCCCAGCTCGGGAATTCAGGGGCAATCAGGATTTTCACTTCAGACGGGGATGAAGTCGACTGTATCATGATGGAAGATGTCATTGCCGAGAAGACGACTATGGACAACAATACCATATATAACACTGCGATGGACATTCTGGAAGCTTCGCCCGGCTTGACAAAATATTACAGGACTGTACACTATACTGCAGTGAGAATAGAAGGAAACTCGGTCGTAATCAAGCCGCACTGCAGCGTATTGAATTTCAATACCGAATATTACATCACTATCGACCCTGAAGCCATTGAAGCCCCGGGATTCGAAGGCGTGGAAAAAGAGGAATGGGCATTCCTTACCAAAGTGAAGCCTGCCTCAGAAACGGAAGTCAGCGTAGGAAAGAGCGGGAACACCGATTTCAGGACTGTCCAGGGGGCACTCGACTACACATGCCGCAGCGGACAGTCGGCCGCAGTGACGATAAATATCCAGAACGGGAGTTATGACGAGCCCCTATTCCTGTGCAACAAGGACAATGTCACCCTGAAAGGGATGAGCAGAAGCGGAGTGATACTCCAGTATTCCAACTGCGAAGCCCTGACCTCAGGTGTAGGGAGCAGCACTGACAGGAAGCCGTCCAGGGGAAATGCCATAGGACGCAGCGGAGGCAGGGCCGTTATCCTGATGGAGGACTGCGACAATATCAGGTTTGAAAACATGACCTTGCAAAACACATGGTCGGGAGAGAGGAGCCAGGCCGAAGTGATATATTTCAACAGCAGGACAGGTGAAGACAGGCTCGTGCTGGTCAACTGCAATATCGGCAGCAGGCAGGACACCATCAACGCAAAGGGATACGGATGGTTCTACAATTGCAGCATAGAAGGCAATGTGGACTTCATCTGGGGCTCACCCGAAACTATACTTTTCGAAAAATGCGACATCAGGACAATCTCCGACGATGGTTTCAGCAGAGGATACATTGTGCAGTGCAGATGCCTTGAGGCTGATGCCATCGGCTTCGTATTCCTCGGATGCACCATAAACTCCGACAGCGGAGTGCCTGACGGCTCCGTATATCTTGCAAGATCATCCGGGTCATCTGACTATTATGATAATGTGACATACGCAGGATGCAGGATAGGACCGGCTGTGGCTGCTTCAGGATGGTACAGCGACCCGGCTCCAAACCCATCATCCCCTTCCGCCACAAGAGGATGGAAGGAATACGGCACCACAGACATGTCAGGCTCTTCTGCAGACTTGTCGGGCAGATATGACGGAAGCCTGCAATTGTCTGAAACAGAATATTCAGAACATTTCAAAGACAGGTCTGTCATTTTCTCAGGCTGTCCAAAAGGCACGGACTGGCTTGCCGAAACGATATAATTTCTTAACTTTGTGTCCGGTACTAAAACCGGACACATTTTTGATGGAATATAAGTTAGGGGAACAGGCCACATGCGCTGTCATAGGATATGGCAGCTGGGCTACAGCGATTGTCTCCCTTCTTGTGAGCAACGAGAAGGAGGTTTGGTGGTATGTACGGAATGAAGATGTCCTGGATGGGCTTCTCACTGAAGGCCGTAATCCGAAATATCTCAACGACCTCGAATTCGACAGGAGCAAGATACATCCGAGCAAGGACATAGACGAAGTGGTGTCAAATGCCAAGATCATCATCATGGCTGCACCGTCCGCCTATCTCAAGGATTTCCTTGCCCCTCTCACAGTGCCACTTGAAGACAAGTTCATAGTTTCAGCCATCAAAGGCATCATCCCCGGAGACTACAAGACTGCAGCAGAATATCTTCACGACAAATACAATCTGACATACAGGCAGATAGGCATCATATCAGGACCTTCCCACGCAGAAGAGGTAGGCAGGAGAAAGCTCTCGTACCTTACGGTCGTATGCACGGATGAAGACAACGCAAGACTGATTGGAAGCAAGATCGAGACGCCATATATCAGGCTGTCATACTCTTCCGACATATACGGAGTGGAATACGCTGCCATCATGAAAAATATCTATGCCATCTCTGTCGGCATCGCGGCTGGACTCGGCTACGGGGACAATTTCAGGGCTGTCCTGATTGCCAGCTGTGCCAAAGAAATGACAAGATTCCTGCAGGAAAGCTACCCTGACAGCAGGGACACATTGAATCCGGCATATCTCGGCGACCTGCTTGTGACATGCTACTCCAACTATAGCCGCAACCGCAGGCTCGGGCTTCTGATAGGACGCGGATGCAGCGTCAAGAGCGCATTGAACGAAATGACGATGGTCGCGGAAGGCTATTTCGCGGCAGACTGCATCAGACACATAAACTTCAAGCACAAGGTGGACATGCCTATTGCGGACATGGTGTATGACATACTGTACCGCAATGCCATTCCACGGTTGAAAATGAAAAACCTTGCTACTTTGCTTTAGCCATGGAAATCAGGAAGGAATATCTCGGAATGAGCGGAGCTGAAGTCTGGGAGATTGTCGTAGACTATGTCAAAAGGCACGGCAGTTTCACTTCGGTGACAGGGATTCCTTATTCCGCCACTTTCGTCGGGAGCTGCATCTTCATCAAAGGAGGCTCCCCGTGCACGAAAAGGGCCACTGAAGGAGAATATCTGACAGGCAAAGATTTCATTGCGGCATATGACATAGTCAAGACCCTGGATGAAATCAACACTGCCAAGGTAAAGCCGTACATCAAGAGGCAGCAGACCCCGTTCATCGGACTTCTCGTCTGCTCCGGCGTCATAGAACTTTAGAAAATATCACGGTCATGAAAAGAAAGATTATCCTTGGAGCCGTCATGGCAATCATCATCGCTCTGGCTGCATTCATCTATTTCAGATTCTACTTCGTATTCGGAGAAGGTGTCAAAGCCGGAGATCTGAACTTTGTCGTATATAAAGGATATGTTTTCAAGACATATGAAGGAAGAATGATCCAGGCAGGATTCCGCGGAGCACAGAAAGGAACCGCAAACAACACGATCCAGTCATATGAATTCGACTTTTCAATCGTAGACGAAATGATCGCGGACTCCCTGATGCACTGCGGAGGCAAGACCGTGGAGCTGCACTACAAAGAATATCTCGGAGCTCTGCCATGGAGAGGGAAACAGAAATACATAGTTGACGGAATAGTATCAGTACGCTGACGACATGAAAAGATTTGTTTTGACTGTCACCGCAGCTGCATTTGCGGTGATTTCTTATGCCCAGGTGCCTGGAGTTCTTGAAAGGCGTCCGGCCAATGACCCCGAAGGGAAAATTTTGACAATGGAGGAGACGATCCTGTCAAGGGAGCTTTCTCCGCAGATGCCTGTATATTCATGGTTCAAGGAAGGCAAGGGATATGTAGCCATAGCTGACAGCATTCCGGAATCACCTGAAGCAAAATACGATGAATATTGCGAAAAGAACGGGCTGTATCTCCATGACAATGCTACAGGGGAAAACATTGCGGTAGCCGTGGACGACAATCCCGACATAGTTTACGGACAGGTAGTGAGCCGCAACGAGTTCGGCATATATAAAGGCACATTCTGGTCTCCTGACAGTACAAGGCTCGCGTTCTACAGGAAGGATGAAAGCAAAGTCACAGCCTTTCCTCTGCTGGACATCAGGTCGAGGACTGGAAAGCTCGTCCCTCTTAAATACCCTATGGCAGGAATGGATTCGGAGATCCTGCGCCTCTGCATTTACGAGACTGCATCAGGCGACACCCTGCATGTCAATGTAACAGATTTCGGTCCGGACAGATACCTCACAGGAATCACATGGTCCCCTGACAGCAGGCACATTTTCATCCAGGTGCTGGACAGGAGTCAGAAACACATGAGACTCAACATGTACGACGCCTGCAACGGAGAATATGTCAGGACAATCCTCACGGAGGACAACGACAAATATGTAGAACCTCTTGACCCTCTGTATTTTATCAAGGGCAGCAATGACAGGTTCATATATGTCACCTCCAACAGGGACGGATACCGCAACCTCTATCTGTGCGACACAGAGGGCTCTGTACGCAGGCTTAGCACAGGGGACGGGGATGTCACCTACCTCGACAATGACGGAAGATATGTCTACTATACTTCCGCCGAGGTCTCCCCTGCCGAGAACCATCTTTTCAGGGCTGACATCAGGTCCGGGAAGATATTGAGGCTCACTGAAGAGCCGGGATGGCACAATATCCGGCTGAGCCCGGACTGCAGGCAGTTCATCGACAGGTTCAGCAGCATCAACAATCCCGGCCAGACCGACATCTGCACGACTGACGGCAAGAAAAGGGAAACTTTAGCTAAGGCAGAAGATCCGACAACCGGTTACGCTTATACGGAAATCCTTTACGGCACCATCAAGAGCGCTGACGGAAAATACGACAACCATTACAGGCTGGTGCTTCCTAAAGATTTCGACCCTGCGAAGAAATATCCGGTGATTGTATATGTCTACGGCGGACCGCATTTGCAGATGGTCAGGAACTCGTTTTTAGCGGCAATGGGCCGATGGGAAATGTATATGGCCCAGAGAGGCTATATAGTGTATGTTCAGGACAACCGCGGCTCATGGAACAGAGGCCTCGAATACGAACAGGAGATCCACAGACAATGCGGAAAGGCTGAAATGGCCGACCAGATGCAAGGAATCGGAATGCTGCTTGACCTTCCGTATGTGGACAAGGACAGAATAGGTGTACACGGATGGAGTTACGGTGGATTCATGACCATATCCCTGTTTACAAATTACCCTGAGATTTTCAAGGTGGCAGTATCAGGAGGACCGGTAATCGACTGGAAATGGTATGAAGTCATGTATGGCGAAAGGTATATGGGCACTCCTCAGGACAATCCTGATGGCTATGCCAGGACAAGCCTCATCAATATGGTCCCTGAAATCAAAGGCAAGCTTCTGATATGCCAGGGAGCCCTCGACAACACAGTCGTATGGCAGCACTGCCTGAGCTTCATACAGGAATGCATCAACCACAACATTCAGCTCGATTTCTTCACATATCCCCTTGCCCGGCATAATATGGAAGGAATGGAAAGGGTCCATCTGATGGACAAGGTATCAGAATATTTTGAACAGAATCTATAAGATGAAAAGTATCAAGGAAATATACAGGATAGGGAAAGGCCCTTCAAGCAGCCATACTATGGGGCCGCACAGGGCTGCAAAAGCATATCTCGCACAGCATCCCAACGCAAGAGGATTCAAAGTCACCCTGTACGGGTCTCTTGCGGCTACAGGCAAGGGGCATCTTACTGACATGGCCATCAACGAAGTCCTGTCCAAGGCAGGCAGCGTAAAAATCGAATGGCAGCCTAAAATCTTCCTGCCAAGGCATCCGAATGCAATGAAGATAGCCGTCGAAGGGCCGGATGGAGAAGGACAGGACGAATGGACATTCTACAGTGTTGGAGGAGGAGCTATCGTATGCGACCACCTGTCCAACGCGGAAAGTCCTGACATCTATCCCCTGAACTCCATGACGGAACTTCTGAAATGGTGCAACAACAACGGAAGGGCCTACTGGGAATATGTAGACAGCATCGAGGACAGCGAGATATGGGATTATCTGGCGGAAGTATGGAATGCCATGCAGGCTGCGGTAGAGCGCGGAATAGACCAGGAAGGGGCTCTTCCGGGACCTCTGCACATGAGGAGAAAGGCGGCCAACTATTTCATCAGGGCTGAAGGATATAAGGATGTGCTCAGGACAAGGGGGCTCATATTTGCCTACGCCCTTGCAGTAAGTGAAGAGAATGCCTGCGGAGGCACCATAGTCACTGCCCCTACATGCGGTTCGTGCGGAGTTCTGCCAGGAGTGCTGTACCACCTGAAGAAAGTATACGGATACAGCGACAAGAGGATTATCCGCTCGCTTGCCACCGCCGGACTGGTCGGAAATGTAGTGAAAAAGAACGCATCCATTTCCGGGGCTGAGGTAGGATGTCAGGGAGAGGTGGGAGTTGCCTGTGCGATGACTGCGGCAGCCGCCAACCAGCTTATGGGAGGAAGCCCTGCCCAGATAGAATATGCCGCAGAAATGGGGCTTGAGCACCATCTTGGAATGACATGCGACCCTGTATGCGGACTTGTGCAGATACCGTGCATCGAAAGGAATGCATATGCAGCTGCAAGAGCGCTTGACGCCAACATCTATGCCCTCTATACGGACGGTCTGCACAGGGTGTCATTCGACCATGTAGTCAGGGTAATGAAACAGACTGGCAAGGACATCCCTTCACTCTACAAGGAGACCGGTGAAGGCGGACTTGCAAAAGAAATGGGGAATCTCGAAAAGAAATAGATTCCCCATTACATTCTCTTTGTCTGACAACTGGTCGTCAGATATTCGCCGTAGCTGCCGCTGCAAGACCTGCCTTGCGGGCGAAGTCTTCAGAACTGTCGGCATAGAGGATTGCCCTGGACGAATTGATTAGAAGTCCGGCATGGTCATTTGCACCGTTGGCAATCACCTCTTCGGCAGAACCGCCCTGCGCACCGACCCCTGGCACAAGGAGGAAATTGTCAGGACAGAAAGACCTGATCTCGGTCAGTTTGTCAGCCTTGGTAGCACCCACCACAAACATCATGTTGTCCGGAGTGGAAATAGACATCATCTCCTCCATCACAGCCTGATACAGAGGTTTTCCGTCCTTTTCGGCCATCTGGAACTGCGATGCCGAAGCATTCGAAGTCAACGCAAGGACTATCGCCCATTTGTCCTTATATGCAAGGAAAGGGGTGATGCTGTCAGCGCCCATATACGGAGCAAGGGTAACAGCATCGAAATCCATGGTCTCGAAAAACGCCTTGGCATACATCTTTGCCGTATTCCCTATATCGCCCCTCTTGGCATCAGCAATGATGAAAAGCTCAGGATAGCTGGACCTGATATAATCCACCGTGACTTCAAGAGCACGCATGCCGTCCAGTCCGTAACACTCATAAAAAGCCAGATTAGGCTTGTATGCCACGCAATATGGGGCAGTCGCATCAATAATTGCCTTGTTGAATTCGATAATGGAGCGTGCTTTCCCCTTGAAAAGCTGTCCCATAGCCGCCACTTCACCTTTAAGTGCCTGAGCCTTGATATGTTCCGGCATCTTGTCGAAATCAGTATCAAGACCGACACACAATACAGTGCCCTTCTTTTTTATCTGGGCATATAGCTGTTCCCTGTTCATGTCAATAATATTTATAGAAAAGAGCGATTGATTCCATTCCTGCAAACAACTGTTTCAGAAGATAGCTTTCATTCGGCGAATGTATCGTGTCCCTTTCAAGCCCGAATCCCATCAGAAGCGGATCAATTCCGAGAATCCTCTGGAGATCGGCGAGAATCGGGATACTGCCGCCTCCCCTGCTCGGGACAGGCTCTACCCCATAGACCTCCGTCATAGCCCTGGATGCAGCCTTATAAGCCCTGGAGGATATCGGTATCAGGAAGCCGTTGCCTCCATGGCATGGTTTCACCTCGACTCTCACATAATCAGGTGCAATGGACTTGAAATGCTGCTCGAAAAGCCGTGTAATGGTCTCGCTGTCCTGATTAGGGACAAGACGCATGGAAATCTTGGCATGGGCGACAGAAGGGATGACCGTCTTTGCCCCCTCTCCGGTATATCCTCCCCATATTCCGTTCACATCGAGACACGGACGGATTCCTGTCCTTTCAAGAGTCGAATATCCGGTCTCGCCTTTCACTTCACGGATATTGAGAAAATCCTTGTACTCCTGCAGGTCGAAAGGCGCCCTGGCAAGCTGTGCCCTGTCTTCGTCGGACAACTCCACGACATCATCATAGAAGCCTTTGACAGTAATGTGACCGTCCTTGTCGATCAGCGATGCAATCATGTCACATAGCACATTGATAGGATTTGCCACAGCTCCTCCATAGTGCCCCGAATGCAGATCCTTGTCAGGTCCCGTAACCTTCACTTCCACATACGAAAGTCCACGCATACCGCAATTGATGGACGGGACAGATTCAGAGATCATAGTCGTGTCAGACACAAGGATGATGTCTGCTGCAAGCATGTCCTTATGCTCTGATGCCCATGCAGCCAATGACGGACTGCCTATCTCTTCTTCCCCCTCGAATATAAATTTGACATTATGGCGGAGAAGCCCTTCCCTGACAAGATATTCAAAGGCTTTCAGATGCATGAACAATTGCCCCTTGTCATCATTCGCCCCCCTGGCATAGATGGCTCCGTCACGGATTTCCGGCTCGAATGGATCTGATTTCCATAACTCGACAGGATCAGCAGGCTGCACATCATAATGCCCGTACACCAGAACAGTAGGAGCTGTATCAGAAACCTTACGGCATCCGAACACCACAGGATGCCCGGATGTCTGATATACCGAAGCTTCGTCAGCTCCTGCTTCAAGCAGCAGCTCCACAAGACGGTCCGCACATGCCACCATATCCTGCCTGTGCTCAGCCATGGAACTTACAGAAGGTATGCGGAGCAGGGAAAAGAGCTCCTGGAAAAATCTCTCCTTGTTTTTCTCTATATATTCTCTCATGACCTATTCCCCTATATCCTGACACCTACTCCCACATAGAACTGTCCCCTGTTGACAGTCTTGTCCATTTCCTTACGGAACCTGTTGACAAGACCGTAGTCATACCCGACTTTTATATCAAGGAACTTTATCACCTGCAGACCGATGCCGCCGCCGAGCATCACATCGAACCTGCCGTAGAGTTTCTCTCCTTCCGGAAAATATGATGCCACAAGATTGTCAAGTTCGGTAGAGCTTGTCTTGAACTCTCCCGTATAATAGTTATAGCTGACCTCTCCGCTGATATCCCTGCCGGACAAGGAAATCTTGTCAGCTGACTTAAGACCGATCTCGAAAGTAGGCCCGGCAAACACATACAGACGCAGCATCCTGTCAGGTATAATGTTGAACCCGAGCTTGAAATGAATCGGGACAGCAAGGAAAAAATCGGAATAGGTGTTCTTCGCAGCAAGCCCCGCAATCTCCGCTATATCTTCAGATGCAAGCAGATGCTGGTAATACAGTCCAGGCTGGATAGACAGGAAATTGCCGATAAGCTTCAGTTCACTGTCTATACCTACGGTAAAACCGTTTGTCCTGGAATTATGCGCATCGATTCCGGCCAGCGCAGGCCTTGTATTTGAAGTCATATAGCCAATATTCACTCCGAACTGGGCGGATGCTTCGATGCTTGCCGCAAATATGGCCACTGCAACGGCAATAAGCTTGAAATAACTTTTCATGTTTTTCACAATTTGATGTATCTATGCAAATTTGCAAAAAATTTTTGAATCATATCTCCGGTATCTCGATATATTCCGCATCCGGGAACTCCTTGGAAAGATAATTCTTGAGATATTCTCTGGTGTCGTTTGAAATGGTCATGTCGTCCTCTTTTGGGAACATGTTGAAAGCCAGAATTTTCAGATCAATACCTCTTCTCTTGACAGCTTCGAGGCCGAGCAAGGTGTGACTGATGCTTCCGAGCCTGCCCGAAGTCACGAATATCAGCGGATAACCTTTCTGAGCTATATAATCGATGGTCAGAAGCTCCCTTGTAAGAGGCACCATCAGACCTCCTGCCCCTTCGAGAAGGACAGCATCGTATTTCGCTGCAAGAGTGTTCGTGGCAGCCTCTATCTTGTCCAAATCCAAGGGTCTCCCGTCTATTTCCGCCGCCAGATGGGGCGAGCAGGGATAGGTGTAGATTTCCGGCATCGTCAATCCCTGCAAATCTTCCGCAAGCATCCCCGTCCCCATTATCCTCCTATGGAGCTCAATATCCTCGGACAGGGCAGTGTTACCTGTCTGCACGAGCTT
>JADIMD010000011.1 GCA_017695015.1 Candidatus Cryptobacteroides faecigallinarum
GGCATACATTGCCGTACAGAACGAGCTTGTAAAGGCCATCAACGAACTCCGTGATGACTTCAGCAAGAAGTACTACGGCAAGCTGTACAGCCAGCTCACCGAGGATCAGCAGAAAATCGCAAGGGAGGCAATACCTCAGAACATTTCCGAGGCAGAACCTAAGGATGTAAGCAAGAAATAAAGGAGGATAGAATTATGTCAATGTTCAAGAAAGAGGATAAGAAGACAGTTCCTGCAATGTCAACAGGATCTACCTCTGATATCGTGTTCATGTTCCTGTTCTTCTTTATGGTCTGCTCGCAGCTTCGTTCTACTGAGAACAAGGTCCAGGTAAATCCGCCTGAGGCGACAGAAATCGTCAAACTGGAAAGGAAAGACCTTACTTCATATATCAACATCGGTCCTCCTGTAAAGCATCTCCAGAGCCAGTACGGAACAGACGCCCGTATCCAGCTCAACGATTCTTTCCAGACCGTGGATGATATTCGTGACTTCATCGCTGCAGAGCGCGATGCAATGAGCGAGACTGACAGGCAGTTCATGACCGTAGCCATCAAGGCTGACGAGAATGTCAGGATGGGTATCATCACTGACGTCAAGCAGGAACTGCGAAGATGTTCGGCACTAAAGATCATGTACACAGCCCGTAAACCAGCGGCAGACTGATCTTCAGTAATATTGATGAGGGGGTTGTCCGGTTAGCATACGGGACAACCCCTTTTTAATGATAAAACAAAGATAACACTGGACGAAATGGAAAAATCAACGAAAAGGATACTGCTGGTCATCTCGGCAGTGATCGTAATAGCTGCCGCAGTAGCAGCCATAATATGCCCCAAGGCAAAAGGCAAGGCTGAAGCCCAGCCGGCAAAATACATTTTCCTGATGATAGGCGACGGAATGGGGGCAACCCAGGTTGCAGCCGCAGAGTCGTACTTTTCTTCCCTCGAAGGGAAATTCGGAGGAGAGCAGGTCACTTTCACACAGTTCCCCGTCCTTGGCCTTTGTACAACATATTCAGCCAACAGGAACATCACGGACTCAGCCGCTTCCGGGACTGCGATAGCTACAGGCAACAAGACTGACAACGGCATGATCGGGATCGCTCCTGACGGGACACCTCTCCAGAGCATGGCATACACCCTCAAGGAGAAGGGGTACAGAATAGGCATCATGTCATCAGTTCCAGTAAACCATGCTACCCCGGCATCTTTCTACGCACATTCATCTGACAGAGGAAACTATTATGACATCAGTCTGGAGATTCCGGAAAGCGGTTTCGACTTCTTCGCGGGGAACGGGATCCTTGATTTCAACGGAGAGGACGGCAATCTCGAAGACATCGATGCAGTCCTTGAAAGAGAAGGTTACGATGTATGTTATGGCCTTGACGAGCTGGCAGCGACTGAGGACAGATGCGGAATAGTAGCACTCCCGGCAAGCCAAAAGAAAAAAGAGGCACAAAACTACGAAATCGATGATGAAGCGGCAGAGGATGAAACTCTTGCCGAATACCTTGAAGCTGCCATCGAGTACCTCGGAGAGGAGAAACCTTTCTTCATCATGTGCGAAGGCGGTGAAATTGACTGGGCTGCCCATGACAACAACACGATGGAAATGATAGAGGCCATATCCCGTTTCGATGACGCAGTCAGGGTGGCTTATGAATTCTATCTCAACCACAAGGACGAAACCCTGATTGTAGTGACTGCGGACCACGAGACAGGCGGCATCACCATCGGAGCGGACAAGAGTTCCAAAATCGACTGGGAAGGAATGGTGGAAGATACTGAAAAGACAGTAGATCCTGACAAGGAAGACTTCAGGGAAATAAGCAGGCAGAACAACATAGGCTGGACAACTTTCGGACACAGCGGAGCTCCAGTGCCTGTGTATGCGATAGGTAAAGGTGCAGAAAAATTCGCAGGAAGGATAGACAACACCGACATTTACGGAAAAGTTGTGTGCGAATAGCTGCAAATGAACTATATTTGCAAGTCTGAAAAATGTTATTGTAATGGAAACAATAGAAAGGAAGAAAGTAAAGGAACTCCTCAGCCAGAAGCCAGGTCAGGAAGTTCTCGCAAAAGGATGGGTAAGGACTAAAAGAGGTAACAAGAATGTCGCTTTCATAGCCTTGAACGACGGTTCTACTATCAATAATATACAGGTTGTCGCAGATGTAGCGAAATTCGACGAAGACCTGCTCAAGAGAATCACCACAGGTGCCTGCATCGCTGTGCGCGGCAATCTTGTGGAATCTCTCGGAAGCGGTCAGGCAGTGGAGATCCAGGCCTCCTCAATCGAGATTTACGGAGAGGCTGATCCGAACACATACCCTCTTCAGAAGAAAGGTCACACACTTGAATTCCTGAGGACTATCGCACACCTCAGACCAAGGACAAACACCTTCGGTGCAGTCCTGAGAATCAGGCACGCCATGGCTTTCGCCATTCATAAATACTTCAATGACAAAGGATTCGTATATCTCCACACCCCTATCATCACAGCATCTGACTGCGAGGGGGCCGGAGACATGTTCCAGGTTACTACCCTTGACATGGACAATCCGCCAAGACTCGAGAACGGCCAGATAGACTATTCCCAGGATTTCTTCGGCCGTCATACAAGCCTTACAGTCAGTGGACAGCTTGAAGGCGAGCTCGGAGCAATGGCCCTTGGAGAAATCTACACTTTCGGACCTACATTCAGGGCTGAAAACTCCAACACTCCAAGACATCTTGCAGAGTTCTGGATGATAGAGCCTGAAATGGCCTTCTACGACATAAACGACAACATGACTCTTGCCGAGGATTTCATCAAGTCTCTTGTACAGTATGCCCTCGACAACTGCATGGATGATCTGAAGTTCCTGAACGACATGTTCGACAAGGAGCTGATTGCAAGGCTGGAAAGCGTTGTGAAGACAGAATTCGTACGCCTTACCTACACTGAAGGCATCAGGATTCTTGAGGCATCGGGAGAGAAGTTCGAATTCCCTGTAAGCTGGGGTGTGGATCTGCAGAGCGAGCACGAAAGGTATCTCGTGGAGAAACATTTCGGAAGGCCTGTGATCATGACCGACTACCCTAAGGACATCAAGGCATTCTACATGAAACAGAATGACGACGGGAAGACCGTAAGGGGAATGGATGTGCTTTTCCCTAAGATCGGTGAAATCATCGGCGGTTCAGAAAGGGAATCATCCCTCGAGAAACTTGAGGCAAGGATAAACGAACTCGGCATGAGCCATGACACTCTGGAATGGTATCTCGACACCAGGAGATTCGGCGCCGCTCCTCACAGCGGATTCGGACTCGGCTTCGAGAGGCTTCTCCTTTTCGTGACAGGCATGGGGAACATCAGGGATGTAATCCCGTTCCCTCGTACTCCTAAGAACGCGGAATTTTAACATCTGAAGACATGCTGATAATAGGAATAGCAGGAGGTTCAGGCTCCGGAAAGACAACAGTCGTAAAGGCGATAACGGAAAGACTTAAAGAGAAAGTCGTGGTCATACCGCAGGACTCTTACTATAAGGATTCGAGCCACCTGAGCGACGAAGAGAAGAAATACATGAATTTCGACCACCCGGACTCAATCGACTTCGACCTGCTGAACGAGCATCTGAGCATGCTCCGGGCAGGGAAAAGCATAGAACAGCCTGTATATTCCTATATCACCTGCTCCAGGTCCAGGACACAGACCGTCACTGTCAACCCTGCTGATGTCATCATCATAGAAGGAATCCTGATATTCACTTGTGAAAAGCTCCGCAAACAGATGGATATCAAGATTTTCGTGGATGCGGACGATGACGACAGGCTGATGAGAGTCATGGCAAGGGATATCCTGGAAAGAGGCAAGACAGTGGAGACTGTCATTGAAAGGTACACCAAGACTGTCAAACCGATGTATCTGCAGTTCATTGAGCCGAGCAAAAGATATGCTGATGTCATCATTCCGCAGGGAGGGCACAATACAGTAGCAATCGATGTCCTTACCGCGACTATAGAAAAGGCCATAAACGCAGGAAAGACCAAGTCTGAATAACGGATGGACATACGCAAGCTGTACAGAAAAATTGCCACAGAAGACAAGGCAGGACTTTATATCACCGTGATTTTTCATCTCACGGTGATTATTGTCTTGCTCGTTTCACAGCTTACGAATATCGCCATTCGGGACAATGCCTTTCTGATGGATTTTTCAAAACAGGAAGAAGCTGAAAGGACAGCTGAGGAAGAGGCTTTCAAGGAAGAAATCAGCAGAAGACTCGACAGGCTTCTTGGCGACATACCTGTCACGGAGACCGAAACAGAGGTAAAAAACCTTGCCGTAGATGCATCTGAAGCCCTCAGGGATGACCGGGAAACTGATACTGATGACCTGTACAGGGACGCAGCAAGACTTGCAGAAAAGCTCTCCGGCAACAAATCTGCTCTTACCGAGGATGCAAGGGACGAAACTGTGGACCTTAGCAGATTCAGCGGCAGTGAGAACAGGGAGGACAGGATAGAATACAAAGGACCTTCTGTAGTATCGTACAGCCTTGACGGAAGGAAAGCCAGCAGACTCTCAATCCCTGCATACAGATGCATGGGAGGAGGAGAAGTCACCGTTCTTATAACGGTAGACCCACAGGGGAATGTCTTGAATGCTAAAATATACGACGATGTATCGTCATCCGACCCGTGCCTGAGGGAATTTGCTGTCCGCGCCGCACGGCTTTCAAGATTCTCCGCCCTGCCTCAGAACAAGATAAGAGAGCTGCCGAGGCAGAAAGGAGAAATCGTCTATAAATTCATCGCACAATAAGGTCACAGGGCAGCCACTGAACTCGGGCTGTCAACTGCCACACCTATCGCGTCATCTATTTCCAGATAGAAACGGTAGAAAGCCTCATCATCCAGCTTAGAATACCGTCCGACCAATGCTTCGAGCTGAGGCATCATATACGGCTCGCTCTTCTCCCACTCCCCTTCTGCCGGTACGATACCGTCATTTGCTGCAAACTGCAGGAATTTCCTGTCCAATCCAAGACCGTCGATATATTCCTTAAGTTCAGAGAAATCATCTATCGAAGAAAGGCTGTCACGGTATCTGTCGAACATCGCTGCAGCAAAACGCATCTGCTCAGCCTTTCTGTTGCACTGGATGTAGAAATCTGTCGCCCTCGTAGTGTCCACCGGGACAAATATGTCAGGAACAATGCCTCCTCCGCCATATACCTTACGGCCGGATACAGTATGGTATTCTACACTCTTGTCAATCTTTATACTGTCCACATCCGTCATTTCCCCGTGCGCATACCTCTCTATGATGTCATATGCATAATCCGAAGAATAAGGCTTCTGAATACAGCGGCCCGCAGGGGTGTAGAACCTGGACACGGTGAGCCTTATACCCGAGCCGTCAGTGAAATTGATTGGCTCCTGCACCAGACCTTTGCCGAACGACCTTCTTCCGACTATCACTCCCCTGTCATTGTCCTGTATCGCTCCGGCAAAAATCTCGCTCGAAGAAGCGGAATTCTCATTTATCAGCACTGAAAGGCCTATATCCTGAAACGAACCCTGACCGTCAGCCTTGAATTCCTCCCTGTCACGGTGCAGCCCCTCCATATAGACAATCATATCGCCTTTACGGAGAAACTCGTTGCAGAGCAGAAGGGCCTGGTCCAGATAGCCGCCGCTGTTGTCCCTCAAATCGAAGACAAGACGCTTCATGCCTTCACCGGCGAGCTTGGTTGCAGCCTTCTGGAAATCGGTATATGTCGTCCTCGAAAACTTCGAAAGCCTGATATATCCTGTCGTGTCATTGAGCATGAACGCCGCATCCACACTTTTAAGAGGGATCTTGTCCCTTGTGATGTCGAACGGAATTTCAGTGCCGTCACGGGAGACGGTAATCTTCACCTTGGAGCCTGCAGGACCCTTCATCAGCATCACCATGCTGTCCTGTGGAGTCTTGACACCGGCAATGACAGTGTCATCCACTTTCAATATCCTGTCGCCCTGCACAAGTCCGGCCTTCTCGGAAGGTCCTCCCGGGATTACACTCAGGACAACCGCCGTATCGTTCGGGACATTGAACTGGATGCCTATCCCTTCGAAATTCCCTGCAAGCTGCACATTCGACTCTTCGAGCTCCACGGGAGGAAGGTAGATAGAATGAGGATCGAGTTCATGCAATGCTGCCTCCACTGCAGCATCAGTCATCTTCTCCATGTCTATCGTGTCGACATAGTTCGACTCTATCTGCTGCAGAATCAGGTTCAGCTTCCGCCATCCGGAATAATCCCCGTCGAATTTCTTTTCATATCCTGCATATCTGTAGAATACGAGTGTGGCGCACACTCCTATGATGATTCCGAGCAGTGCTGCCAGCAATGCATTTCCCTTGTTCATTTCAGTCTACCTTTTCCACTGCTATACCGGCTTTCCTCAACAGGTCTATCCCGTCAGTAAGCCTGTATTCGTCCCTGTAAACCACCCTTCTGATGCCCGACTGGATTATCAGCTTTGAACATTCTATGCAAGGGGCAGCCGTCACATACAGGGTCGCCCCTTCGCTGCTGTTGCCCGACTTTGCGACCTTTGTGATTGCATTAGCCTCTGCATGAAGCACATACGGCTTTGTAACACCGTTCTCGTCCTCGCATATGTTCTCGAATCCAGAAGGGGTGCCGTTGTAACCGTCGGAAATTATCATCCTGTCCTTTACGATAAGCGCCCCCACCTGTCTCCGCTTGCAATATGAATTCTTGGCCCATATTGCCGCCATATCCATATAACTGGCATCGAATTTTTCCATTCCGTCTTTAGTTTCTCTGATAGAGATACCTCTTGACACTTCTCTTAGGAGTCCTCTCGAAGTCCTCCGGCATAATCTCTATCTTCTTGATTCTTGCATAATTAGGAAGTTCCTTGTTGATAGTTGACAAAGAGTCTGTCAGATGCTTCTCCAAAGCCTCGCTGTCCATTCCGTCAATCTCTCCCTGATGGAAATCCGGATAGATGAGCGCGGTGAGACCTCCGTCATCCTCAATCACAAGGGAATCTACGACATATGGCATGGTGTTCACTACACATTCTATCTCCTCAGGATAGATATTCTGGCCTGAAGGACCGAGAATCATGCATTTCGACCTTCCCCTGAGATACAGGTAGCCGTCCTTGTCCATTACTCCCATATCGCCTGTGCGGAACCAGCCGTCCTTTGTAAACGCAGCCTCTGTCGCCTCGTCGTTCTTGTAGTAGCCGAGGAAGAC
>JADIMD010000050.1 GCA_017695015.1 Candidatus Cryptobacteroides faecigallinarum
CTTCAGACGTGTCTGTAGTTGACCTTACTGTAGAGCTTGAGAAACCTGCTACTTACGAGGAGATCTGCGCAGCTATGAAGAAGGCTTCAGAGGGCGAGCTCAAAGGAGTTCTCGGATACACCAACGAGTCAGTCGTTTCTACTGATTTCCGTGGCGATTCTCACACCTCTATCTTCGACGAGAAGGCTGGTATCCAGCTCGATCCTACTTTCGTAAAGGTCGTTTCATGGTACGACAACGAGTGGGGTTACTCAAACAAGGTTTGCGAAATGGCTCGCGTAATCTGCAAATAATCCGTATATCGGGTGTTAATTATATGGAGCTGCCTTCATGGCAGCTCTTTTTTGGTATGAAAAAGAACAGGTTCTCCATTGATGTCGATTGCAGTCTCGATTATTGGCTACAGGATATACAGGGCTACAGGCCAGGAGAGCTCGCAGTCATAAATTTTATTGGAAATCATTGCATATCCCGTTATTTTGACTACCTTTGCAAAAGGGATTTAAATTTTAATAATTCTAAATTATAAAAGAGATGAAAGAATTGAAAGGATCACAGACCGAGGCGAACCTGTGGACAGCGTTTGCCGGTGAATCACAGGCCCGTAACAAATACACCTATTATGCTTCCAAGGCAAAGAAAGACGGCTATGTGCAGATAGCACAGCTTTTCGAAGAGACTGCCAACAACGAGAAGGAGCATGCGAAGATATGGTTCAAACTTCTCAAAGGAGGCGAAGTTCCGTCTACGGCTGAGAACCTTCTGGATGCAGCCCAGGGAGAAAACTACGAGTGGACTGACATGTATGCAGGCTTTGCCAAGACTGCAAAGGAAGAAGGCTTCGATGATATTGCAGTTCTTTTCGAGAAGGTTGCGGCCATCGAGAAAATGCATGAGGAGCGCTACCGCAAGCTTCTTGCAAATGTAGAAGGCGACCTGGTGTTCTCAAAGGACAACGATGTCATCTGGGAGTGCAGCAACTGCGGTCATATCGTGATAGGCAAGAAAGCTCCGGAGCTCTGCCCTGTGTGCAAGCATCCTAAGGCTTATTTCAAGATTCACGCTACCAATTACTAACAGTGCGCGGGCGATAGCCGCAATGCATAATTTATCAAACACAAAGCCGGGATCTGTAGAAAGACCCCGGCTTTTTTGTCAGAAGTTCTGCAGGAATTCAGAAAGGTTGACGCTCCTGTCGAGTTCAAGCTTTTTCCGCAGCCGGTATCTTGCCATCTCTACGCTGTGGACCGACATGTTCATCAATGGTGCGATGTCTTTCGAAGACAGTCCCATCTTGAGATATGCGCAGATTTTTTTGTCGCCGATGCTGAGGGAAGGGTACTTCTTGCCGAGACGGTTGAGATAGTCTTCATATACGACATCGAAGTTCTGCTCGAATTTTTTCCAGTCATCGTCATGTTCGATATTGTCCATGATTTCGTATTTCAGCTTCTGCAGCTCGCGGATTCCCCTGTTCTTTTCATCATCTTCGAAATGTCTGATTGACAAGTCAATGCCATCCTTTATCTTCAGCAGAATCTCATTTTTTCGCAGGAGGTTCATGGTCGATGAAGCCAGGTCCTGGGACTTGTGCTTCAGGTCATGTTCGAGAGTCTGGTTCTTGAGGATCATGATTTCCTCTTCCTTCTTCGCCTCCATTGCCTTGACAAGACGCATCGACCTCATCTTGATGAGCTGCAGGATGAAATACAGCAGCAATGCAGCGAAAACAGAATATATGCAATAGGCTAATGTGCTTCCGTACCATGGCGCACGGATAGTGAAATCCACGCTTGTTTCAGAACATTCGTCTGCCTGGCTGTATCTTGACTTGACCCTGAATGTGTATCTGCCGTGCGGAAGCCTCGTGTATTCCTTGACATTGTCATTGGAGAATTCAGACCATTCTTTGTCATATCCTTCGAGCATGTAGCTGTAGGACATGCTTTCGTTGTTCTCAAAATAAGGGGATATGTAGGTTATCTGCAGCGAATTGTATTTATACGGCAGTTCGAAGTCAGGACCTGAAGTATATGTGGCGGACCTGCTCCCGAACACCACGGAATCCCTGTTTTCTCTCTTGACAGATATTTCTTTGATAAAGACTCCGTTTTCTGCCATGCTGCTGCCTGACCTGATATCATCGATGTCGAAAACAGAGAAGCCGTCGTCGGTATTGATGATGAAAGAATCAGGCGCAGGCCAGGATATTTTTTCGAATCCGAAGATCCTTTTGTTTTTCATATATTTGAGACTCAAGGAATCTACCTTCCACGAGTCCCTGTCCCTGAATGCGATGGCATCCATGCCTCCAGACATGAAATACAGGTCTCCTGACGGGGATTCCACGAATGAGACTGCTTTAGGCAGCACTGTGAACATCGAATTTATCTCTTCTGCAGGGATCATCCTGCCAGAGTTGTAGTCATATTTCCAGTATCCGTTGTCAGAAGAGAATATTATTTCATTGCCTAACCTGTTCACAAGATTATTATTGTTGCTTGGAAGACCTGCATTTGTCCCGAAATATTCTATTTTAGAGACTGAATCGCATTCTTCAGTCAGCGTGAGCCGAAACAGCCCCTTCATCCATCTGTAGAACCAGATTTTGCCATCCCTGTCTTCTTCGAACATTCCGCTGTCATCATCACATCCCTTGATCTGTTTGTCTAAAATCCATTTCCCTCCTGTCTTTCTGACAGTGAAAAAGCCGTCGTAAGAGCTCCCGAGCACTATTCCTTTCCTCGTTTTCAACTCGGTAACCTTCCATACTCCTCTGATGCCGGGTATTTTTTCCGCTGTATTACCTTTAATAATATACAGACCGCTGTCGTGGCTGCAGAATATGGTGCCGTCAATCCTTACGAGATTCCACACCTGCCCGTCGAGTCCCTTGATTTTCTCCGGATTGTCTCCGATTATGCCTTTCTCCTGATCGAAACTGACCTGAAACAGACCCTGATTGGTCCCGAGCAGAAGCCTGTCCCCATCCGGGAGTGAAGCATATCCGGCCCCACAGACGAGGGACGAAGAGAACAGCGACAGTTCCGGTGAATTCAGGGCAATGTAGTCTATCCCTTTGTCGAGCCCGAGCCACAGGTTCCTGTCCTTGTCAGGCATCATGCTCAGGACAGTGTTGTTCTGCAGACCACTGTCTGCATTGATATGGAAATAAGTGTCCCTTGCCGTATCGAGGATATATACCCCGTCTGTCACTGTCCCGAACGAGATGTACCTGTCCACAGCTGAAGCACAGTAGATTACCTTGGATGTAAGGATTCTGTCGAGGGATGTTCTGATCTTTCTTGCCCTGTCCCAGTCGTACGCAAATATGCCGTCCTTTTCCGTTATGAAATATACTGTGTCCGGAGACGGGCTCAGAATGCTCACTATCTTTTTGCCTGCGAGAACCTCCGTGCCCTTCATCCTGATGAACTGCTCCCCTGAAAACATGCTTATCCTGTCAGCCGTGGCGACTATCAGCACACCATGGACCATGGCTGAGCAATCTATTTTCATCCCGGCTGAATAGTGGGTGAAAAGCCCGTCGTGATAGAGGATGATCTCGCTGTTGTTCTGCAAATGCAGGACCCCGTCCAGACTGTAGATTTTCCATATTTCTTCGAGAGGTCCTTTTGTGTCATTGCCGTATGAAAGGGAAGTATAGGCGAGCCACCCCGCTTCATCGAGTGAAAAATATCCGAATTCATCTGTAGCTCCTGCATACAGCCTTTCCGTTGACCGGTCACAGAACAGGGAGCGTACTACAGTCCTGTTCTTGACAGGGTATGTCCTCCACTGTTTGCCGTCAAACTCTACCACTCCGAAATTATTGGCGAAGTATATGATGCCTCCTCCGTTCTGGGCGACTGCCCAGTTCTGGGTTCCGGCCCCGTAGTCGCTCTTGCTGTAGTTCCTGACTATAGGACAGGTCGCTGACACGGGCAGCCACATGCACATGAGAATGGAGAGGAAAATGGTCCTGAGTGTTTTCATTATGTCGGTCATTTATATGTGCAAAAATATCCTTTTTCTCTAAATGTGAGGTGAAATCATGAAATAAAGTAGTAGTGATTAGATGATTGAAATTTGTAAATACTTAATTTATAATAAAATATGAAAAATCAGAGAGTTAGTGTAGAATATTTTTATGAGGTATGTTGAGTTTTTGTGAAGTGACTACCGATATCGTGGACAAGACAAATACATACTTTTGCTTCGTCAGTTTTGACAGGTTTGTTTTAACCACATTTTAATAGCTAATCATGAAGGTATTTCTATCCCTCGCGAGTCTGTTGCTTTTTATGCAGGTCTCGTTTGCGCAGACAGTGACAGTCAGCGGAGTGGTGACTTCGGCCGATGACGGCCTGCCCCTTCCGGGTGTCTCTGTAGTGATACAAGGTACGACTCAAGGTACTTCCACTGACCTTGACGGTAACTATTCCATCGATGTCCAGAACGGACAGACACTTCTTTTCACTTCCATCGGATTCAAGGACCAGCTTTTCCCGATTTCCGCCAACTCTCCAAGGACAATAGATGTTGCCATGGAGACTGATGCAGTCATGCTCGAAGAGGTTGTGGCGATAGGTTACGGTGTGATGAAGAAGAGCGACCTTACAGGTTCTGTGTCTTCTGTAAAGTCTGAAGAGCTCCAGAGGACGCCGGCTGCCGGTCTCGACCAGGCCCTTCAGGGTCTTGCTGCAGGTGTGACAGTCACATCCAATTCAGGACAGCCTGGAGCTGCATCACAGGTCAGGATCAGGGGAATCGGTACTGTCAATGACAGTTCACCTATATATGTAGTGGACGGGGTGATCGTCAGCGACATTTCATATGTCAGCCCTAACGACATCGTTTCCACTGAGATTCTGAAAGATGCATCCGCTACTGCCATCTACGGTTCCAGGGGAGCAAACGGAGTGATCCTCGTGACTACCAAGAAAGGTGGTGATGCAGGACGCACAAGGGTGTCGTTCGACGCTTATGTAGGTGTCCAGTCAAGGTGGAGAAAGCTCGATCTGATGAATGCGGATGAATTTTCTCATGCCCTTGCTGCAATGAACGGCAACCAGGAGTCGATCAACATCCTGAACAACGAGGGCAGGGATTCATGGGTTAGGAAGACCCTGATCGGCAACTCGAAATATTACCCGACCAACATGAACTACTCCAACATAGACACCGACTGGCAGGATGTGGTGTTCAGGGATGCCATTGTGCAGAATTACCACCTTTCAGTGGACGGCGGCAACGAGAAGAGTTCATGGGCAATCAGCGGAAGCTACTACAACCAGGACGGTACTATCATAGGCTCTGACTATCACAGGGTGACCCTCAGGGCCAATTCTTCTCACCAGATCACCAAATGGCTCAAGATAGGCGAGAACCTGACTTTCATGAATTCATGGGGCAGGAACGCCATGAACAACAACAGCAGCCCGGGGGCCTCAATTCTTTCTGCGGCTATCGCAATGGCTCCATGGGATCCTGCAAGATATCCTGACAATGCTGTCAACTGGAGGGGAGACTCTCTCGGAGGACAGATCAGTGCGGCATCCAACTTCAAGAATGTCACCAACCCTCTTTCAATGGTGGAGATGTCGCATCCGTCAGACAAGACTGAGCGCTGGGTAGGGGATATATTCCTTGAAATCAATCCTTTGAAAGGTCTTACTTTCCGCTCTGACGTCAGCCTTGACCTTTCCAACACCCGTCACAGGCTCTTCAAGGACTCGTATGAGTTCTCAAGCTTCGACAAGATGGATGAGAACTTCATCGAAAGCAATATGGCAAGGTATTCAACTGTCATTGTGGAGAATATCCTGACATATGCCCGTGACATCAAGAAGCACAGCTTCTCTGCGATGGTCGGTCAGACCACGGAGGAATACAATTCCTACAGCATAGGAGGCTCGGGAGCATCCATCGTCAATCCTGCAGAAAAGAACTGGTATCTTGCTCAGGCCACGACCAACCGCTCTTACGGCTCGGATTCAGTGTCGAGAAGCAGAAGATTCTCTCTGCTCGGCCGTCTCCATTATTCATATGACAGCCGTTATCTGATCACTGTCAACTTCAGGGCTGACGGTTCGAGCAAGTTCCAGGACAAGCTCTGGGGTTATTTCCCTTCCACTGCGCTGGCATGGAGAATCAGCAACGAGAAATGGATGAAAGGCATATCATGGCTCGATGACCTCAAGCTCAGGGCAGGATGGGGCCGTATCGGAAATGACAAGATCGGCGACAATGCATTCCTCCTGTCGATATTCAACAGCGGACCAACATTCGTGGACTATGTCCTCGGTCCCGGCGACCAGCAGCTTGCCAACGGAGCCTCTATCCTGACATATGTCAACAGCGGCGGACATTGGGAGACTACGGAGCAGTGGAATGTGGGACTTGATTTCGGAGTCCTTAACAACAGGCTCACAGGTACTTTGGAATACTTCATCAGGGACACGAAAGACATGCTTCTCGGGGTGACTGCCCCTGCACATGTCGGGAACAGGTATTCTGCTACAGCCAATGTCGGTACAGTCCGCAATTCAGGTGTCGAGCTTACTCTCAACCACAGGAACCGTATCGGGGAGGTGGACTATAACATCGGCGGCAACATGTCGTTCATCAAGAATGAGCTGACTGCCCTTAACGGTGGTGCGAGAGTCTATGGGGACCGTACCATAAGCGACGAGGGATATGCCCTCTATACTTTCTGGGGATACCAGTATGACGGCATCTACCAGTCTGAGGAAGAGGTCAAGGAGCACCTCTGGGCTACTGACAATCCTGTCTGCAAGCCTGGCGATGCGAAATATGTGGACCGCAACAATGACGGAAAAATCGACGAGAACGACAAGACTGACCTCGGAAATCCTTTCCCATGGCTGACATACAGCATCAATGCAGGTCTCAACTGGAAGGGTCTCGATGTCCAGCTCTTCTTCCAGGGCGTGGCAGGAAACGAGATTTTCAATGCAGTGCGTCTCCGTACGGAAGGCACAGGTAATGAGGCTACTTTCAGCAGGACCATGAAAAATGTGTGGACAGAATCCAATCCGTCAGGAACCATCCCTAATCCGAAAGGCAGTCCTACCAACAACGAGGACAGCGACCGTCTTATCGAGGACGGCTCATATCTCAGGCTGAAGACCTTCCAGATAGGATATTCGCTTCCGGACAGATGGATCAGCAAGGCAAAGATGAGCCGCTGCAGAATCTATCTTTCTGCCAACAATCTCTTTACAATCACCAAATATTCGGGTTACGACCCTGAAGTGGGAGGCGGTGTGGATTACGGTAACTACCCTCAGTCACGCACATTCATGCTCGGTCTGAACATCACATTCTAAATGAACAGGATATGAGAAAATATATATTATACGGTATATTGGGACTTGGCGCGATGTCTCTGGTCTCATGTAATGACTGGCTCAGCGAAGAAGGTCCGATGACCAACTCTCCGGAAGATTATTTCACAGGGGAAGCGGCCGCCATCCAGTCTGTTAACGCAGCATACGCTCCTCTCATGTGGGAGTTCAACAGCACTTATTATTGCGAATGGTTCATCGGTGACATAGCTTCAGACGATGCCCTGAAAGGGGGACAGAACACTTCCGACATGGCAGATGCGTATGATATCGAGAATTTCAGGACCATCTCCAACAATACTCTTCTGCTCGATTATTACAGGGCACAGTATCAGGGAATCCAGAGAGCAAACCTGTGTATAGAGCAGGTATCAGGGATGTCTGACGACAAGTTCGAGACCAACGGGCTCAAGGAGCGCATAGTTGCTGAAGCAAAATTTCTCAGGGCATTCTACTATTTCAGGCTTGTGAGGATTTTCGGAGGTGTGCCTAAGGTTGAAGCCCCGATCTACACAAGCGATGACTGGAAACAGCCGAGGGCATCTTTGGATGATATCTACGCCTTGATGGTCAAGGATCTCGAAGAAGCAGAGCCGGACCTCCCCAGGAAGAGCCAGTACGAGAGCGCTGACCTTGGAAGGGTAACAAGCGGTGCTGCCCAGGCGATGCTGATGAAAGTCTACCTCTACTGGGGTAACTTCAAGGAGCAGGGCAAGTCTTCGACTACTGTAGATTGCTACACTGAAGCCAAGAAATGGGGAGATACATTCCTTTCGGAGCAGGCTGCCGAATATTCTCTATGCCAGAAATATGAGGACAATTTCACGCTTGAGGGTGAAAACGGCAACGAATCCATTTTTGAAATCCAGTATATGGCCGAGCCTACCTCCGATTTCGGTGAGGGCAACGGTTTCACGAGAGGGACTTTTACTACAATGCTGGTAAGGTCGCGTTCTGCCAACCTCGACAATCCCGGATGGGGTTTCAACAAGCCGACCGACAATCTGAAAAACGAATTCGAGGCAGGGGACCCGAGAAAGGAGGCGAGCATCAGGGAAATGTCCCAGGCCGAGATGTCCAACCCTTCAGAAGAAATCTATCTCGGATGCAGCAATGTGGCTGTCAAAAGGACATTGACCGTGGATGACGAATATATGAAACTCGACCATAATTCGCGTTCTCCTATCAACAATGTGGTCTACAGGCTTGCTGACTTCTATCTGCTATATGCGGAGGTCTGCCTCAAAAACAGTGATACTCCTGGCGCAAAGACTTATCTTGAGAATGTCCGCAGCAGGGCAAGGGGGTCGGCGTCTATCCTGCCTCAGTTCCCTGATTATGAAGTCCCTGACTACAGGCAGGCATATGCGATGCACCAGTTGACAGACACTCCTGAAGATCTTGAGATGGCCATCAGGCACGAGAGAAGGTGCGAGCTTGCGATGGAAGGCCACAGATGGTTTGACCTGTGTCGTTGGGGGATAGTGAAGGAAGTGATGGATGCATACAAGGCGGCAGAGACTGAAGAGGCGAGGTCTGCCATGTCGGAATTCGTGGCAGGAAAGCACGAGCTGTTCCCGATCCCTGACGAGGAGGTAAGACTCAGCGGTCTCATACAGAACAACGGATATTGATTCAGCGGATAAAACCTGAACCGGCTATAAAAATTATCAACACTTTTAAAACCAAAACAATCATGAGAAAAAATCTGTTATTTGCAGCTGCTGCATTTTGCGCTGCCCTGGCAATGGTTTCATGCCAGAAGGATGACTCTAACACAACTACCGGCGGAAATGGTGGAAATGAAGGTGAAGGCGGACTTACTATTCCGCTTCCAGAAGCTCTTACCAACGGCAAGGACTATTACATCATCACCCTCGGTGCAGAGGAGTATGAGATGCTCAAGGATGAAGGCAAGATCAAGATGGATCTCCAGCCATATACTATCGATGTCAATGGCGAGACCAAGGATGGAATCGGTCTTTATGTATGGGAAGGAACATATGTCGGCGGTACTCCAAGCGGACTTAATTCATGCGGATTCGGTGAAGGATGGGTTTCATTCGTGGCAGGTACTGTCGGCTGGACAGGTGGAGCGTACAACCTTACTACAGAAGGACTTGCTGACAGGGAGGATCTCGACCTGATCAAAGATCTCGCTACAGGCGATTATTATCTGCACCTTGCATACAAGACCAATCAGGAAGGAGTGGCTCAGCTGATCACTCTCAACTGGGCTGAGGGCAATGCCTCAGACAAGTCTTCATATGCATTCGCTATTGGAGAAGGCTCTGTCGTCCAGAGCGATCCAGCAGGACAACCTGTCGCAACACTCAATGCAATCACTCCACTTGACGGCGAGTTCAATGTCGGTGAATGGGAAGAGTACGAGGTAAAGGTTTCAGACATGAACATGAAATGGGATGTAACCCCTACTTCAGCAAACTTCTTCCAGTTCTCTACATCTCCTGCAACTCAGGGAACTACACTCGACCTGGACGCAGTCTTCTTCTACCAGAAGAACTAGTCCCGGCTAACATTCAATAAACCAGGGCGGCTCCATTCGCAATGGTATGGAGACCGCCCTTAAATTATTTGAGATGAAAAGGATATTGTTTTTGATACCGGTCCTGTCCCTTGCAGTGGCATGCTCCGGTAATCTGAACAGCGGTGAAGAAGGCTCTCCTGCAG
>JADIMD010000051.1 GCA_017695015.1 Candidatus Cryptobacteroides faecigallinarum
TGGTTGTGAAGTGGTTTTTTACAAAAATATCCATAATCTCAGACAATCAAAAAATGCCACCTCGCCACAGAGCCCTGAAACGCCTGTTTTGACAACATAAAATTTACTTTGCTATGCTTTTTTATTTACTTAAAATGGGGTAGTCTATGATGATAATCCATTGTTAAATAACTATTTGCCTTTTATAAACATATACTTTGACAAGTCTCGGCAGCATCTTGTAACCGTCGGCTGGCTAACTTTGCTGTACAAAACTAATATCCGATACATATGAAAAACAGGATCATTTCGCTCGTTGCGATGATTATAATGACATCGTTTGCAGGTGTCTTCTCCTGGTCCCGGGATTATGCAGAGATGGTGAATCCTTTGACGGGAACAGCCGTGACAGGTCTTGCTTCAGGTTATCTCTATCCGGGTGCCACATATCCGTTCGGGATGGTGCAGTTCACACCGTCTTACTTTGCAAAATGTGCAGGATTCGTAATCAACCAGCTCAGCGGCGGTGGATGCGACCATATGGGGAATTTCCCTACATTCCCCGTCAGGGGCAGGCTTGAAGCGTCTCCTGACAGGATAAGGGATTTCCGTATAGCACTGTCTGAAGAGTCAGGTCATGCAGGTTATTATGAGGCGATGGTACAGGATGACATCAAGGCCATGCTCACTGTGACCAAAAGGACCGGGATGGCACAGTATGTCTTCCCTGAAGGTGATGAGACAGGGACCGTAATAATAGGAGCAGGACTTGCCGCCACTCCTATACATCAGGCGGCAGTGGCGATAACCGGTCCGGGCCGTTGTGAGGGATATGCGACAGGAGGTTCTTTCTGCGGTTATCCTACCCCTTATAAGGTGTATTTCGTGGCGGAATTCGACACTGACGCCGTGGAGGTCGGCACATGGAAGGGAGAGGACCTGAGATATGGGGGCTCTTTTGCAGAAGGGGAGAATTCGGGGGTATATTTCACTTTCGACCTTTCTGAAAGCAGGACTGTAAAGTACAAGATAGGAGTATCATATGTCTCTGTAGAGAATGCCAGACTCAATCTTGAGACGGAGAATCCGGGATGGGATTTTGGCGGGATAAGGGCAGCTGCCGAGTCCGAATGGAATTCTGTCCTTGGGAAGATAGAGGTGGAAGGTACCAATGAGGACCGTATGGAGCAGTTCTATACCCACCTTTACCGTTCGCTTATCCATCCGAACATCTGCAATGATGTGAACGGGGAGTATATGGGGGCTGATTTCAAGGTGCACAAGACTTTACGCAACCAGTACACTTCCTTCAGCAACTGGGACACCTACAGGACGCAGATACAGCTTCTGTCGATACTCGATCCTGAGATGGCGTCCGATATAGTGGTGTCGCACCAGGATTTTGCCGAGCAGGCAGGAGGTTCTTTCCCGAGATGGGTGATGGCGAATATCGAGACGGGGATAATGCAGGGTGACCCTACCCCTATCCTGATTGCCAATGCATTCGCTTTCGGGGCGAGGAACTATGACCCCCAGCCGATTTTCAGGCTGATGGAACTGGGCGCCAGAGTCCCGGGATCGAAATGTCAGGATGTGGAGACCAGACCCGGACTTGCCCAGTATCTCGAGAAAGGCTATTACAAGGCTTCTGCCCAGCTTGAATATACATCATCAGATTTTGCTATAGGGCAGTTTGCTGTGCATGCTGCCGGAAACGAGTTCGCAAGCTGGTATTATTTCGATAAGGCGCGTTCCTGGAGGAATCTGTACAATCCTGAGACAGGGTGGCTGCAGTCGAGAAACCCTGACGGATCGTGGAAGCCTCTGACTGAAGATTTCCTCGAAGCCACTTATGCGGATTATTACTGGATGGTGCCGTATGACCTTGCAGGGCTGATAGAGCTGTGCGGAGGCAATGAAAAGGCTGAGGCAAGGCTCGACAAATATTTTGTCCGTCTCGATGCAAAATACAATGAAGAATGGTTCGCCTCGGGGAATGAGCCGAGTTTCCACATTCCGTGGGTCTACAACTGGACAGGCTCTCCATACAAGACTCAGGCGATAGTCAACAGGATAATCAACGAGCAGTATTCGAGCAGGAAGGACGGGCTTCCAGGGAATGACGATCTCGGAACTATGGGCGCATGGTATGTATTCGCCTGCATCGGCCTGTATCCCGAGATCCCCGGAGTTGGCGGTTTCTCCGTCAATACCCCTATATTCGAGTCAGTTGTCCTTCACATGAAAAACGGGGACTTAGTCATACGCGGAGGCTCCGAGAAGAACATCTACATCCACTCGATGAAAATCGACGGTCAGGAATATGATTCGACCTGGATAGACTGGGAAAGGCTTGAAAACGGGGCTGTCATCGAATACAGGACATCTTCCAGACCTGACAGGAAATGGGGGACAGAAGTCACTCCTCCGTCTTATTCATAGATTTAACAGGCACAGACATGAAGAATATGAGATTTATCGCCATTTCAGCAATGGCGGCAGCATTATTCGCTGCGGTATCCTGCGGTGAAAGTCAGGACAGCGGATTCCCGGATTGGGCAATGACGGGCTTCATCCGTCCTGAAGGGGTCAATCCTGTCATTTCTCCTGATTCCTCCAAACTGTTCGACTGCCCGATGAGGGGAGAGGCTGTGGCATGGGAGGAAAGCGACACCTTCAACCCGGCAGCGGTAACAAAAGACGGGAAAATCGTCGTGCTTTACAGGGCAGAGGACAATTCTGCCACAGGAATAGGCCAGAGGACATCCAGAATCGGTTATGCTGAGTCTGAAGACGGACTGCACTTTACTAAGATGGATGCTCCTGTACTTTATCCCGGCAACGATTCGCAGCAGGAGCTGGAAGTCCCTGGAGGATGTGAAGATCCCCGGGTAGCAGTGACTGAAAACGGAACTTATGTGATGCTATATACGCAATGGAACAGGAAACAGGCAAGGCTCGCCGTCGCCACTTCGGAAGACCTCGTGCATTGGGAGAAGCACGGGCCTGCATTTGCCAAGGCTTATGGCGGTCGTTTCAAGGATGATTTCTCCAAATCCGCCTCCATTGTGACTGCTCTTAAAGACGGGAAACTGACAATTGCCACGATAGACGGCAAATACTGGATGTACTGGGGAGAAAAATTCGTCAATGTGGCCACTTCCACTGACCTCGTGAACTGGGAGCCTGTGCTCGGCGAGGACGGAGAACTGCTGAAAGTGATGATGCCGAGGGCAGGGAAGTTCGACAGTGAACTGACTGAATGCGGACCTCCTGCAATTCTCACCGATGACGGCATCCTGCTCATGTACAACGGTAAGAACAGCACCGGTGCTGACAGGGACACCTGTTATACTGCCGGGACATATTGCGCAGGCCAGGCCCTCTTCGATGCTGAAAACCCTGCCGTGCTGAAAGACAGGCTCGACAGACCGTTTTTCGTCCCTCAGGCTGATTTCGAGAAGAGCGGACAGTATCCTGCAGGCACTGTATTCATCGAAGGCCTTGTCTTCCATGGCGGCAGATGGTTCCTGTATTATGGCTGTGCGGACTCTCGCGTAGGCGTTGCCGTATTATAAGCTGTTTACTGAAAATCCAGCATATAAATTTTACATGTGTCTGAAAATCATTATGTTACGATTAAATTAACCCTAATTTTGTATACTTTATGCCTAATATGCAATTTGTTGGGGTGCAGAAATCATAATTTTGTCATGGTTTTCAGACCACAAATATTAAGAACAATTAAACTGATAGCATTATGAATATCATTTCATCTTTTTCATCCGTTCGGATGTCTGTGCTGTGCGCTTTTTCTGCACTGCTTATGTTATCTTGTCAGGACAATATCGAGCCTGAAAACGGTAAGGATGATCCGGGTAAGCCGGATGATACCGAGGAGCCGGTTGAGAGCACCGACCCTGCCCTGACTTCATTCACTCCGCTGACAGGAAGCAATGGAGCTGAAGTGACCCTTACAGGAAAGAATTTCGGGACTGACGCATCTGCCGTGAAAGTCTATTTCATTGACACTGACCTTCAGACTGAGAAGGAGGCAACTGTTGTTTCTGTTTCTGACGAGGAAATCAAGGTGACTGTACCTGCAGGTCCCGGCGAGGAGTGCAAGATAAAGGTAGTGATAGGCGAGACCGAGCTTGTCTATGACACCCTTTTCGACTATGTATACCAGACAGTGGTGAGCACCTTGTTTGGGGGTGCACAGACTGCGGCTGAGAACCCTACCGGAACATTCTCGTTTGCTGACGCTGCTTTCTTCGGCACATTCGATAATGAGCACCACACCCTTGTGATGGGTAATGACGGATGCATATATTTCGCCCTTGAGAACAGTGGGAAAGGTGGTTTCGGTGCAAGACGCCACAATGTCTACAAGGCCGATCTGAATGTTCAGACCATAACCTGCATCGGCAACAATGTCGAGTCATGGATGTCAATCCTCCCTATAGCGATGGATCCTAAAACAAACGCAATCTACGGGATGAGAGGAGATGCCTCAGAAGGCAAGATGGCATACTACAACGGCTCTGAATGGGATTCCGAAGTGGTCTTCACTTGGGACAAGAAAGATAATCTTGGCAGCGGCAACGGTTCTGCCTGCAGGGCGATAGCTGTCCGTCCGAGCACAGGGGAAATCTATTTCACGGCATACGGAGTCCTCGGCGTCCTGGATTTCAACACTAAGGTAGCCAAGAACATGGGTATGATCATAGAGGATCTTGGAACAGCCGGCACTTTCCGTACCGAGCCTGCCACAGGACTTGTATTCGACCCTAACAATGACAATATCCTTTATATTTCCATTGCCGATCTCGGACATATCTACAAATATACCGTAGGCACCCAGACTTGTGAAAGGGTATGCGGAGGATATTGGGATGGATATTTAAGCGGATATCAGGACGGTGAGCTCAGTGGAGCCCTCCTCGACCATCCGGGCCAGATCTGCATGGACAAGAACAATAATCTCTATGTGGCTGACCAGTACAACTGCTGCATCAGGAAAATCGACCTTACTGCAGGCCAGATTACCACATTGGCAGGTCAGAAAGGTATGCAGGGCAACACAGACGGCTCTCTCAGCGATGCCCTCTTCGATGACCCTACAGGAATAGCAGTATCTTCCGACGGAGTTGTCTATGTGTCGGAAAGGGACAACCACGGCATCCGCCGTATAGCTCTGGAATAATCTTAATACAGCAAATATGAGCAATCGTTTTTACATTATACCTGTCCTGTGCCTGCTGTTCTTGTCTCTGATGACGGGGGCTGCCTATGCGCAGGACGGGCAGAGAGTCACGGTGACGGGAACTGTCGTGGATGGACAGGGAGAGCCTGTGATCGGGGCCGGAATCGTGGTGAAAGGCACCACTGAAGGTACCATTACTGACCTCGACGGAAAATTCTCCATAGAGGCTGAGGCAGGTACGACATTGGTCGTTTCATTCATAGGCATGGATTCTTATGAATTCACGGCTGAAGGGCAGAAGAATCTCAATGTAGTGCTGCACGACGACACCATGGCGCTGGAAGAGGTGGTAGTCGTAGGATACGGCACCCAGAAACGCAACCATCTCACAGGTGCGATCTCTATTGTCAAAAGTGACAAGCTTGTCCAGGCCCACAGGCCCAATCTGTCCAGCACCCTTGCAGGAAATCTTCCTGGAGTGCGTTCTGTGCAGACCAGCGGCCGTCCTGGAGAGGATGGTGCGACCATCGATATCAGGGGATTCGGTAACGCTCTGGTGATTGTGGACGGGGTGGAATCTTCCTACACTGCAATCGACCCTAACGAGGTGGAGTCCATAAATGTCCTGAAGGATGCATCTGCGGCCGTATACGGTTTCAAAGGTGCGAACGGAGTCATCCTTGTCACCACAAAGAGGGGAGCGGAAGGCAAGACGAAAGTCAACTACGGCTTCAACTATTCATGGCAGAGCATCACTCGCTATGCCGAGACCATGAATGCTGTCGAGTATATGAGCATGATCAATGAGGACAGCTACAATTCCGGAATGTCCGGTGTCTATTCCGCAGAGGATATCCGCATGGTGCAGGAAGGGACTCATCCTATCTACAAGAATGTTTACTGGGATGACCTTGTGCTCAGGAAGACCGCGCCTATGCAGACCCACAACCTGAACATTTCCGGAGGAAACAAGAAAATCCAGTATTTCACATCGTTCGGCTATGTCTGCCAGGACGGTATAGTGAACACCAAGGACAGGTATCAGAGGCTGAATGTGCGTTCCAATCTCTCTTATGAGATCATCGAGAACCTGACGGCTGACCTCAATCTCAGCGCACGCCGCGAGATGAGGGATTCCCCTATGGCGCTCGGCAGCGGAGGAGCATTCGACGACCTGTTCTCCCAGGGAGTGTTCAAGGCCATGAGGGAGGCTCTTCCTATCTATGATCCTTATGTGAACGGCAATACGGACTATTATGCCCCTGTACTGAGCGGCGGCGGAAACCCTCTCATTTTCCTTGACAGGGATCTCATTGGTACGAAGCAGTCCTATGCCAACCAGTTCAACGGTCAGTTCCAGCTTAAATACGACTTCTCCAAATGGGTCAAGGGACTTACCGTAAGGGGAATGGTCAATTATGAGCAGAATTCCACCTATGCCAAGGAACTGGCGAAGACTTACGGGACATACGAGTATGACGAGGCAACAGACACCTACAAGGAACTTCCTATCAGGACCGACAACATGACCAACAGGTTCGAGGACATGAGCTGGTGGCTTACCCAGCAGTATGCTGTGGAATATTCCAACACATTCGGAAGCCATGATGTCTCAGGACTCCTCCTTTGGGAGACCAAGCAGTACAAGAGGGAGTATTTCAAGGCTCAGGGACAGCTGGACAACAGCATCATCGGTGAGCTCGATGCAGCCAATGCCGTCAACAGGCAGGTGACCGGCAACTCCGAAGCCAAGTTCTGGGCAGGACTTGTGGGCCGTTTCAACTATTCCTATGCAGGCAAGTATCTCGCTGAGGTCAGCTTCAGGTATGACGGTTCCTACAAGTTCGCCAAAGAGAAGAGATGGAACATGTTCCCGGCATTCTCTGTCGGCTGGAGACTTTCGGAGGAGAATTTCGTCAAGGACAATACCGACATTTTCGACAACATCAAGATAAGGGCTTCATACGGTATTATCGGAGATGAGGTGGACGCAAGTCCGGGCAATTTCTATGAGGGATATACCTATCCCGGCAATGATTTCGTGTTCGGTGAGGACAATCTGGTCGCAGGTGCTGTGGACAAGGGCCTGATCAACCGTGATTTCACATGGTATGAGTCGCGGCTGACCGATGTGGGAGTGGAGATTTCCATGTGGGAGCAGAAGCTCGGCATTGAATTCGACTGGTTCTACAGACTCCGTACAGGCCTAAAAGGCACTTTGGCGAGCACCCTGCCTACTTCTTTCGGAGCAACGCTTCCGGAGATGAACCTCAACAGCGACTCCCACAGGGGATTCGAACTTGTGCTTTCACACAAGAACCGCGTAGGGGACTTCAGCTATGACATCAGCGGCAATGTGTCGTATACACGCAAGATGAACCTCTACCTGGAGCAGGCCGACTACAAGAACGAATATCTCAACTGGAGGAACAACAGCGCCTACAGGTGGGAGAATGTCGGCTGGGTGTACAATGCCATCGGACAGTTCCAGAGCTATGAGGAGATAATGTCTGCTCCTGACCATGACGGACAGGGCAACATCACCCTCATGCCGGGAGACATCAGGCTCGAAGACTTCAACGGTGACGGTGTCATCGACGAGAGCGACATGCAGCCTATCAACCTGAGCGGCACACCGGAAATATTCTTCGGACTCAACTTCTCGGCTTCATGGAAAGGAATCGACTTCTCCATGCTGTGGCAGGGTGCTGCAAATTACACATATGCCATCCAGTACAGGAGCACCTTCATGCAGGACGGTCTCGGCAACGGCTATAAGATGTTCACCGACAGGTGGCACAGGGCTGATCCTTCAGACCTCGACAGCGAGTGGATACCGGGAAGGTTCCCGACATCCAGGGTGGACAGCGCCCCTGTCAGCAACGGCTACAACTCCACATTCTGGAATCCTAATGTGTGGTATCTTAGGCTCAAGAACATAGAGATCGGCTATACCCTTCCTCAAAGATGGACCATGAAGGCAAAGATACAGAGTCTCCGTGTCTATGTGGGAGCATACAATATCCTGACTTTCGCGCCTAAGGTCCTCGACGGAATGGACCCTGAAGGCTCGGCTCTCTTCGGAATGTACTATCCTCAGATGAAAACTGTCAATGTGGGATTCAACATCGAATTTTAATATCGGATGAATATGAGATTTAAAATAGCAAGTTCTATATCGGCTGTGGTGGTGTCCGCTTTCATGGCGGCATCCTGCGACAGCATGTTCGACATCAAGCCGTCGACATATATCCCGGCTGAAGATGTCTGGAGCGACCCTGCGGTGGTGAATTCCGTTCTGGCTCAGCTCTACAGCAATATCCAGTATGAGGAGTACAAATACTGCGGAGACGCATTCTTCGACTTCGGTCCCCGTACCCTCGCCCTGTGGTCCGATGAGGCCATTGTCGGATTCAACCCGGCAGACGGTCTCGGCAGCATGGATGCATATATCGGGGACGACTGGTTCTATACCTACGGAGACACCTACAAGGCAATCCGTAACTGTAACACCTTCCTTCGCCAGATGGGCAGTGCTGCCATAGACGAGTCGGAGAAGGATGCCATCGAAGGCGAGGTCAGGTTTATCAGGGCTTTCCATTATTTTACCCTCGTCAAGAGGTTGGGTGGCGTGCCTTTGATTACAGAGGTGCAGGAATACAATGAAGACACCGAACTTACCGATCTTCAGGTTCCACGCGACAAGGAAGAAGTTATCTGGGAGTTCATCAGGAGCGAGTGTTTCGATATCGCGGAGAACAAGCTTCCTGCGACGAGGGATGCCGCCAACAGAAACCGTGTCACCAAATATGCTGCATGGGCACTGGCTTCAAGGGCGTGTGTCTATGCCGCATCCATCGCCAAATACGGGACCCTCGACGAGGCTCATTTTGTGGGAGTGCCTAAGGACAAGGCAAACTGGTGGTGGGAGCAGGCTGTGACGGCTTCCAACAAGATCATAGAAGACAATATGTATTATCTGGAAGGATATGACCTTACTGACAGGCAGGCAAGGATAGACAATTACTATTCTTTCTTCCTGGATGAATCCAACAGTGAATACATCTGGTTCAGGGCTTACATGGAGCCTGATCTGGTACATAACTACACCAAGATGTGCGCGCCTTATTCTTTCCGCAAAGGATTCGGATACGGCGGATCTGAAGAGCCGAACCTGGAGTTCGTGGAGGCTTTTGAGTATGTGGATGATTTCGACGGTACTCTGAAGGTGGAAAGGACTGTTGCAATCAACAGGACAGAGCGTATCCAGTACGACAACCTGATTGATATCTTCGAGAACAAAGATCCGAGACTTTTTGCGACTGTCGGACTTCCGGGAGACAAGTACCAGGACGGTATCCTCGAAATCCGCAGAGGCGTTTCCAACGGTGGTCAGATACCTGATGTGGGGTCATCCAACTATCCGGGTAACATGGAGGTCAAGATCAAGCTTGCTGACGGCAACGAGATCACTGGAATCGGCAAGGACGGGCCTTATGAGCAGAACGAGCCGACCAAGACAGGTTTCTACCTCAGAAAATTCGTCGTTGAGGATCAGGTGGACTATGACAAATGTACCAACCCATGGCCGGTGTTCCGTCTTGCAGAGATTTATCTGAACCTTGCAGAGGCGCTTACTGAGCTCGGAAGAGAGTCGGAAGCTCTCGTCGCCCTGAATATGACAAGACACAGGGCAGGAATCCATGAGATTACCATGTCCGATGTCTCGTCCCATGAGTCTGGCTGGCTTCTGGACAGGGTGAGAAACGAGCGTCGCGTCGAGCTGGCATACGAGAACCACCGTTTCTGGGATCTCCGCAGATGGAGGATCGCAGCGACTCCGAGGGCTGACAACGGAGGTACGGGCGTACTTGACGGCTATCCTGCCTCTGCCCTTTATCCTTGGGCTGTGTATGAAGCAGGTGCCGAGGTGGATCCGGAGACAGGGCTGATGACTCCAAAGAAATATGTGTTCTCAAAGGAATACACTGACGGTCAGCGCCTCCAGCGTGCCCGCAAGCACTTCTACCAGCGTAATTATTATCTGAAATTCAAGGAGGACGACCTGAAGACGAATCCGAGACTTGTCAATAATCCTGAATTCTAATAAAATGAATGCTATGAAACTAAGGTTAGACAAAATATTTCTTGCAGCTTTTCTTGTACTTGCGGCATCATGTACGGGAATTGACAATTATGACGCACCGGATGGCGGCATTCAGGGCAGGATAATCGACAAGGTGACCGGAGAGACGGTGTACCAGCCGGTGAATTCCGATGCCGGACTGAGGGTGCAGCTGACCCAGCAGGACTGGATAGTGAAGGCAGATCCGCAGTTCTTCTATGCAAAGGAGGACGGAACTTTTACCAACACGAAGCTCTTTTCAGGAGAGTATCTCATGGATTTCGGACAGTCCAACTTCTTCCCGGAAACAGCTGTTCCGCTCACAATCAATCCCGGAATAACTGAAGTGGTGATTCCGGTGACTCCGTTCTGTACTGTTTATCTTGATGACCTCGTGTTCGAGAACAGGGCAGTCAGGGCTACGGCAAGGATCAAGCGTACCTGGAACTGGGTGGCTGACAGCAGAGGCTGCAAGATAAGCAAGATCGGACTCTGCTGCCACATTTCCCCTAATGTGGATTACGGCTCGGACCATAATATCGGCACAGGTGCAATCGACTGTTCCGGTACGGAGGACCAGCAGCTTTTGACAGGGGACAGCACATTCGATGTGAATGTAGTGCTCGACGGAACGCGTATGCAGCAGTATGCCCATGTCATCAAGTCCAACGGCAACAGACTTTATGTCCGTGCATTCGTGGAGACACTGTATGAAAATGATCCCCGTTACAACTACAGCCATGTGGCAACGGTGGTGGTAGAATGATAACAACTTAGAAATCTTTGTATTATGCGATATTCTTTAACGAACGGATTTCTGGCTCTCCTGCTTGTCTCTTCGGTGCTTGCAGGCTGTGTCAAGGAAGATTTCGAGATAATAGCTTCAGAAGAGAAGCAGCAGACTGTATATGATCCTTGGTATCCTGACGATCCTCAGGAAGATGACCTTGTACTTGTGGATGTGGAGCGTGATGCTGCCTGGCCGGCATGTGTCACCGTGAAGCAGGACATGACCTATGGCGGATATTTCACAAGGGATTTCGGTCTCAACGGGTGTGACGGTGTGTACACCACCGAGCTTCCTGACGGGAACATCTTCTGGTCATTCGGAGACAGTTTCTTCGGAATGCTTTCGGACCCGACTTTGCGTATAAGGGGCGGAAACGAGACCAATTTCCCGAGAAATGCAATCATGATCCAGACATGCCAGAATTACAACGGCTTCCACTGCCTGAATGAACTGGTCCAGATTGACGACCCGTTCAGGACTGACTATTACAAGGGACGCACTTTCCTGCGCCATCCTGACGGTGAGCAGACAGAGGAATCTATCGCGGCAGGAGGCATTGACCAGAATTTCTACTACTGGCCAGGAGATGCGACAGTCATCGAAAGGGACGGCAAACAGATCCTTCAGGTACTCTGGGGTGACTGTTTCAAGACTGAGGACGGTGGAATGGGAAGAAAGGGCACGATTCTGACGGAGTATGACATTTCAGGAAAGCCTGGAGACGGCTCATATATGAAGGAGATCCGCAGAATGGCCCTGAATGAGACCTATATCACCAACTATGGTTCTGCAATCTGCGAATCCGATGACGGGCATACATACCTTTATGGTGACGGTGACCGTACTGACGGCAACAAAGGTCCTGTGGTTGCAAGGACGAAGGAAGGCCATGATATTTCCGGCAACTGGGAATATTGGGTCAACCAGGCAGCGGAAGGCGAGCCTGCCGATTTCCAGTGGCAGGACGAAGCCCCTGACCATGACCATATCACCCGTTCTCAGGTAATGGATTTCTGGGGAGTCCAGCCGAATGTGTTCAAGCATGATGACGGCTATTATTACTGGGTAATCCAGGAGCCTGTCGGCAGGGAGGTATGGCTGTTCAGAAGTGAAAATCCTTGGGGACCGCTTTATCCGACTGACAAGGCGGAGCGCAAACAGATATTCACTATCCCGGACAAGCTCGACAAGCTTGGAGACCAGTCTCACGGGATTTTCTACAATGTGTTTGTACATCACGGGCTTTCTCAGGAGGGAGAACTTGTGATTTCATACAATTGCGAAGCTCCTGAGTTTACGAGGAATTTCAATGAAATAGGCAGTGCAGACTTCTACAAGCCGCGTTTTTTCAGGATATACGGCTGGGACAAAGTCTTTGACTGATAAGACAGTGGTTGGTTGTGAAAAGGCCGGATAATCATGGTTGTCCGGCTTTTTTGTTTATCTTTGCGAGAATGTCATATGAAATGAAAAGGTGTCTTCTTATCGCATGCCTGTTTTTCAAGGCGTTGTTCCCTGTCAGTGCCGCGGACATGGATTCCCTTCTTGTCGTGCTTGACAAGACCATTTCCATGAGGGATATATATCAGTCAAGGCGTGATTCTGTCATTTCATCGCTGAAAGAGGAGCTTGCATATGCAGGCACGGACAGGCGGAGATTTGAGATCAATTCCAGGATAATCTCTGAATACGAGTCTTACAAATGTGATTCCATGCTGCGCTATATAGAGGAGAACATGGCGATTGCGGAGAGGATGCGTGACAAGGAGAGTATGGATGCGGCCAAACTCGCACTCGGGCGGTATTATACATTCTCCGGGATGTTCAATGATGCCGAGGATCTTTTCGACAGCATAGATTTCAATTCTTTGTCCCATGGGTTGAGACTGAGATACTGCTGGGACAACATAAAGCTGTACGACAATCTTATCGTATATTCAGATGAAGGTCCTTATGCCGAAAAGAACAGGGAGACGCGGGACAGGTTCAGGGATCTCGCGATTTCCGTTATGTCTCCTGGCTCGGACATGTATCTAAAGGAAAGTATCATGAGGTCAATCGACACCGGGAATATCGACAGCCTCAGGATTAAGATGCCGGAGCTGATAAGGATTTTCAACGGGACTGTCCCTGATACGCATGACTATGCCATGATGGCTATGATGGTGGCGACTGCCTATGCCGCTCTTGGTGACCAGGCGGCACAGTCGGAGTATCTTGCGATGTCCTCCATAGTTGATATCAGGCTGGCTGTCAAGGAAAACGAGGCTCTTTTTGCCCTGGCTGGGAATCTCTACCGGGACGGTGAGATAGATAAGGCATACCGTTATATGAAGTTCGCGATGGACGATGCCGATTTCTACAATTCGAGATACAAGCACCTGATAGTGTCCAAGTATTTTTCGGAGATAGAGCAGTCGTACATAGACGAGCTCGCGCGGCAGAAAAAGGAACTGAGGATATATGCCATTTCCCTTATGGCGCTTCTTGTAGTCCTTTCTGTGTCATTCTCCTTCCTGTACAAGCTAAACAGGAAACTCAACTCTGCCCGTCGCATAGCAATTGCCAGCAACAGGAAGCTGATGACTCTGACCAAAAGGCTGAACGAGGCGAATGTCCTGAAAGATACCTATATGAGTTATTTCATGAACCAGTGTGCAGTACTCATCAACCGTTCCGAGGAGACAAAGAAGGATATTCTCAGGAAAGTGAAGTCAGGTCAGATAGATCTTCTGTACAGGTCATTGTCCAGGACTTACGAGAAAGAGCTGTCCGAGCTGTACGAATCATTCGACAAGGCATTCCTCGATGTATATCCTGATTTCATAGACGAGCTCAACAAGCTGCTCCGTCCAGAGGAAAGATACAGTGTCAGCGGCAGTACCCTGTCTCCTGAACTGAGAATTTTTGCCCTGATGAGGCTCGGGATTACTGATATCCGCCAGATAGCCGATTTTCTGCATTATTCGCCGCAGACTATCTACAATTACAAAAGCAAGGTCAGAAGCAAGTCGGATATGGACTACAACGCTTTCGAGGGAAAAGTCAGGCATATCGGCAAACTGAATATCGACTGACGCATCAGCAGGATTAACGGAAGTTTACTATAATACAGGATATCGATGTCTGTGTCTTGTTGATTGTCAGTGAATTAAATATAAACAGGATATACTTAACCCTTACAACAGCCGCAATTGTTTTCACGGCTGTTTAATTTTGTATCAATCAAAATTTTCCATTAACAGAATATCGGTTATGCGCAGATTGATACATCGTTTACCTTTTCTGCTGTTCCCGTTTGCGGTCCTGTCATGTTCTTCTGGAGACATGGTGGAATCGCCTGCGGATTATATCAATCCTTTCATCGGGGCAAGCACCAGTACGAGTGCTGCAGGAGTATATCACGGGCTCGGCAAGACATTCCCTGGGGCGGTCGTGCCTTTCGGGATGGTCCAGGTCAGCCCCAATACCATCACCGGAGGAGACAACGGGTCAGGGTACAGCTATGAGCACAAGACGATAGAAGGGTTTGCGATGACGCAGATGAGCGGAGTCGGCTGGAACGGCGAGCTGGGGAATTTCCTCGTGATGCCGACTTCAGGACCTCTCATGACCATTGCCGGAAAGGAGGACGGAAGCATCAGCGGATACCGTTCGGAATATGACAAGGAGAGCGAGACAGCCTCAGCAGGATATTATTCTGTCATGTTGTCCAGATACGGTGTAAAGGCTGAGTCCACAGCGACTGAAAGGTGCGGAGTGCTCAGGTTTACTTTTCCTGAAAATCCAGTTTCACGCATACAGGTGGATCTTGCCAGAAGGGTTGGGGGGACTGCTGACGAGGAATATGTCAAGGTCGTGGATGACCGTACGATACAGGGATGGATCAAATGCTCTCCTGATGGAGGCGGATGGGGAGACGGTGAGGGCAATGTCCGTTACACCGTGTATTTCTATGCCACATTCAGTCGTCCGATAGAGGATTACGGGTTCTGGTCAGCGGATATCCCTGACGGCTGGTCGAGGAAGCTGGAAGATGTCACTTCCCTGCCGTATCTCGAAAGGGTGGCTGAAGCGGAAGTCATCAGGGGGATGCGTCAGATTCAGGGGAAGCATATAGGGTTCTTTACAGAGTTCCCTACCGCTGCCGGAGATGAGGTGGAAATGAAAGTCGGCATATCGTTCGTCGACCTTGAGGGCGCGAGGAAGAATTATCTGCAGGAGGTGGAAGGCAAGACATTCGATGAAGTACGGGGCGAGGCTGTCGCCAAATGGAACGAGGCTTTGGGCAAGGTGCGTGTGAGCGGAGGCACGGATACTGACAAGACTGTCTTCTATACTGCCCTTTACCATACCATGATAGATCCGAGGGTCTATACCGATGTGGACGGACGCTATGTGGGAGGGGATCTCGAAGTGCATCAGGGCGATTCTGCTTTCACAAAGCGCACTGTGTTCAGTGGATGGGATGTGTTCCGCAGCCAGTTCCCTCTCCAGACAATCATAAATCCTTCAGTGGTGAATGATGTCATCTGCTCTTTAGTGTCCATGGCGGAGCAGAGCGGCAGGGAATATTTCGAGAGGTGGGAGCTCCTGAATTCCTATTCAGGGTGCATGCTCGGGAATCCGGCTCTACCTGTGCTTGCTGACGCATATGTAAAGGGGATAAGGTCGTATGATGTGCAGAAGGCTTACAGATATGCCAGGAACACTTCTGATGTGACTGGAAACGGTACTCTCGGCTTTGCTCCCGAACCGTTGAGCATCTCGAAGACTTTGGAATATGCCTACGGGGACTGGTGCATTTCAGTCCTGGCAGGGGAACTCGGATATGAACAGGACGCTGAGAAGTACAGGGAGAAGAGCCTTGATTATGTGAATGTGTTTGACCCTGAAAAGGGCTGGTTCAGACCGCGCTGTGCAGACGGCAGCTGGATGGAGTGGAACGGGGATGCCCGTCTTGAGGAGTGGTACGGCTGCATCGAGTGCAATCCGTATCAGCAGGGCTGGTTCGTGCCCCATGACATCGAGGGCATGGTGTCCCTGATGGGTGGAAAGGAAGCTGTGCTGGAGGACCTTGAATCGATGTTCGAGAACACTCCGGAGGATATGCTGTGGAATGAATATTATAACCATGCCAATGAGCCTGTGCATTTTGTCCCGTTCCTTTTCAACCGTCTCGGGGAGCCGTGGCTTACACAGAAATGGACGCGGTTCGTGTGCTCGCATGCCTATTCCGACGGTGTGGAAGGCCTTGTCGGCAATGAAGATGTGGGGCAGATGTCCGCATGGTATGTCCTTGCGGCTTCAGGCATCCATCCGTCCTGCCCGGGTGACAGTATGATGGAGATTACGAGCCCTGTTTTCGACAGGATAGATTTCACCCTCGATCCTGTCTATCATACGGGAAAGACATTCAGTATCATCGCCCACGACAACAGTCCTGAAAATGTATATATCCAGAAAGCTCTCCTGAACGGTGAGGAATATGACCTGTGCAGGCTGGATTATGATGACATTGTGGCCGGTGGTACTTTGGAACTGTTCATGGGAGATAAGGAAAACCATGCTTGGGGAATAGAATAAACGGATTTGTTATGACCAGAAATTTTGCTACTGCAGCTGCCGCTACCCTGCTTCTGGCCGGCTGCAACACTTACAATGACGGGGAGAGCATTTCGCTTGACAGCACTGCTCCTGGTGTGGAATGGCAGATAAGGCCATATGATGACCTGAAGGAATTCTCCGGAGAGGAGATATCCATGCCCGGTTTCGATATGGGTGAGTATGTCAGGGGTGTGGTGCCAGGTACTGTCTTTACAGCATATGTGGAGGCAGGAATAGAGGAAGATCCCGACTACGGGGACAATATCTACCGTGTGGACGAGACTTTCTACAACAGACCGTTCTGGTACAGGATGTCTTTTGACCTTCCTGCAACCTGCAGTGAGGGTGACAGGGTATGGCTACATTTCGACAACACCAACAGGTTTGCCGATTTCTATTTCAACGGGCACAAGATTTCCGGCACGGCATCCAGCACCAAGGATGTCAGCGGACATATGCTGCGCTCCCGTTTCGATGTCACTGACCTTGTGTCCCGTGACGGGGAGAACACGGTGGCTGTCCTGATATATGACCCTGACCAGAAGAAGACCAGGGACGCGTCTGATTTCTACGGAGTGGTCTGCAGCCCGAGCTATCTTGCAGGGGCAGGTTGGGACTGGATGCCGTATGTTCCTGGCAGGCTTGCCGGAATCACGGGTCATGTTAGCCTCCGTCTCACCGGTGACGCTGTCATTTCAGACCCGTGGATCCGTTCCGAACTCCCGTCGAATGACCGTGCGGAACTTGAATTTTCCACAGATATCATGAATGTTTCCGACAGTCCAAAGAAAGTCAAGGTGTCTGGAGTGATCAGGCCGGGAAATGTCAGATTTTCCAAGACTGTGACTGTGCCGGCCGATTCCGTGTCCAAAGTATCATTCACTCCGGAGGAGTTCTCCCAGCTTGTGATTGACAACCCTCGCCTGTGGTGGCCGAACGGTTATGGTGATCCTGACATGTACACCTGCAATCTGGTCTGCCATGTGGACGGCAAGGTTTCGGATGCGAGGGAAATTCCTTTCGGAATCAGGGAATACGGCTACGAAGCAGTGGAGAATTCGGTCGGCATGCCTGTGCTGAATTTCTATATCAACGGCAGGAAAATCTATGTCAAAGGCGGAAACTGGGGCATGAGCGAATACCTCCTGAGATGTCACGGAGACGAATACGAGCCAAAGATAAGATTGCACAAGGAGATGAATTTCAATATGATACGCCTCTGGACAGGCTGTGTTACCGATGATGAGTTCTATGACTGGTGCGACAGGTACGGAATAATGGTCTGGAATGATTTCTGGCTGTATGTCGCCTATAACGAGGTAGCCCAGCCGGAAGCATTCAAGGCGAATGCCCTGGACAAGGTGAAGAGGCTTCGCAACCATCCTTCCATTGCGCTGTGGTGCGGTGCCAACGAGTGCCATCCCCCGAAAGAGCTCGACGATTATATGAGAAAAGTGGTCAGGGAAGAGGATGGGAATGACAGGATGTACAAGTCCTGCTCCAACCAGGATTCCCTGTCAGGCAGCGGTTGGTGGAAATATCTTCCTCCTAAGCATCATTTCGAGACATCTGCAAGCAACCTGGCTTTCAACAAACCTGCGTATCCGTATGGAATCGATTACGGCTACGGAATGAGGAGCGAGATAGGAATGCCTACATTCCCTGAATACGAGAGTATCCTGCGGTTTATCCCGGAAAAGGACCTCTGGCCGCTTCCTGATGATGAGCAGCTGGTTTCGGATGATGACAATGTGTGGAATCTGCATTTCTTCGGCAAATCAGCTTCCAATGCAAGTCCTGTGGAATACAAGCAGGCTATAAACAGCCAGTACGGGGAATCGTCGTCGCTGGAGGAGTTCTGTGGTAAGGCACAGATTCTCAATCTGGAGACCATGAAAGGAATGTTCGAGGCATGGAATGACAAGATGTGGAATGATGCGGCAGGACTTATTCTCTGGATGAGCCATCCTGCATATCCGTCGTTCGTATGGCAGACTTATGACTATTACTACAATCCTACAGGAGCATACTGGGGTGCGAAAAAGGCGTGCGAGCATATCCATATCCAGTGGAACTGCTCGAACGGGAGCGTGAAGGCTGTGAACACCACATCTTCCGACCTGACAGGAGTGACGGTACGGGCGCGTCTGTATGACCTTTCAGGCAAGGAGATGAAACAGTATGCGAAAAGTGCCGTGACAGATGTCCCTTCTTCGGGAATCTCGGAAGCCATTGTCCTTGATTATGACGAGACTGCCGATGAGGCCCTTTCAGGTCTTTATTTCATAAGACTTGAACTCACGGATGCTGACGGAAATCTGCTTTCGGACAATTTCTACTGGGGAGACGGCAGCGGAAAGATGGATTACAGGGCACTCTGCGATATCCCGGAAACAATGCTTTCCTGCAGTCCTTCCGGGGAGCCTGACCTGAAGACAGGCAGATTCGCCTTCTGCCTTGAGAACACCGGCGGAGAGGTGGCTTTTGCAGTCCGCATCAGACTTGTCAACCCCATGACTGGAGAAGCGATACTCCCGGCAGTCATGTCAGACGGCTATGTGACCCTGATGCCCGGGGAGAAGAAGATTATCAGCGTTGATGCGGACCCGTCACTTCTTGAAAACGGAGTCAGGGTTCTCCTCAAACCGTTCTCACATCCCGAACGCCCTGCCATGGAAGTAACCCCGGCTGGCGAGACGGTACAACATATAAGGAAGTGACTCCAGAAAATTATACTGAAGGTCCATGTATGCTGAAAAAGGACGGAGAGTGGTACATCGTTTATCACAGAAGACCGCTTCGAGAAACACATGGAAATTCAAGGGCAGTCTGCATCGACAGGCTCGTCTTCGACACCTCCGGCAAAATACTTCCTGTGCAAATGACATATGAAGGCGTGCTCAGCTGAGTACGAACATGACATTTCTTTATTTTACTGAAAATCAACATGTTATAAATATCCCTTGTTCGTCGACCCCACTCCAGAATACGGACTACGAACAGGGGTCTTTTGTATCTTATTGTATACCAGCATTCTCCCAAAACAAGGTGTTCGTGGTCCATGGATATTTTATAAAATAATGACAGGGGCTGACATCCAAAGTCGCCCCTGTCATTGGTTATATTGTATTTTTGGTTTGTAAGTGCAGGATATTGAATTATCCCAACTGGAATTTCCTTGCTGCGCGGGACATCTGTGCGAGCTCTATGGAGAGCTGCTCGGATTCCTGAATGATGTTCAGATAGAGGTATGCGACAGTCAGGTTGATGTTGTTGCTCTGAATATCTTCCACAAGGGACTTCCTCAGGTCGGAGAATTCTGTCTGAAGGGCAGGAAGGGTGTAGTCGTAATTCCTCAGATCATTGAATCTGCCTTCCTCGCATGCTGCAGCCATTCCTTCTATGACTTCATTGAGCTTGTCGCGGCTTTTGCTGAATTGATCGACATAGTTCTGCGGAATCGGGGAGAAATGGTTGTCTACATGTTCATAGGCAGGCTCGCATATTCTCCTGATTGAGTAGTACATCTGCTCCATGTTGTTGAATATCATATGGAACCATGCGCTTTTGATCATGCCGGTCTCCGTGTCAACTCTCCGGAGGCAGATAGTCTCCTTCCTCCTGAGGTTCTTCAATGTCGTCTTCTCTTTACGGAGTTCGTCAGTAGTCCTGCGGAGTACCTTTATGTTTTCGTTGAAAAGACCGTTGGTAATCCTGACATATCTGCTTGCAAGTCTTTTCAGGAAATCCGCTTCATGTGAAGCTACATATTTGCTGAAAAGATTCCATACTTCCTTGCTGTCCTTGCAGGTCACGATAGCTGCGAATGCCTTGTCATTGCCGTTGCTGTCGTCCTTTGCCTTGTAGGTGACATTGCTGTGAATCAATGCGGCAAGACCTGCAATTACGAGAATGACAGTCAGTACGGTCCCTCCGAAATGCATCAGAAGGGCAAGGATGAATGCTCCGGCAAAGGCAACACCAGCCGTAACGAACCATCCACCGATCACTGACAGCATGCCTGTTACGCGGAACACGGCACTTTCGCGGCTCCATGCCCTGTCGGCGAGAGATGTGGACATCGCTACCATGAAGGTGACATATGTAGTGGAGAGCGGAAGCTTGAGTGAAGTACCCAGTGCGATCAGCATGGAAGCCACCATGAGGTTGACAGATGCCCTGACGAGGTCGTATGCAGCACCGTCTTCCTTGCAGATCTGAGTCTCGTCGAACCTGTTGTTTATCCAGTTCCTGACTTTGACAGGAGTGACTGCAACTATTTTTTCAGCAGTGACATTGCTCCATCTCACGAGGCTTCTGGCAACTTTGGATGAGCCGAACATTTCGTCTCCTTCTTCCTGCCTTGAAAGTCCGATTTCGGTCTTGGTCACATTGTGCGCTTTCTTTGAAGTCGCAAGCGCAATCACCATGACAATTCCTGCGCAGAAAAGGAAGATGACAGGGGTGGATGCCGGTTCGTTGAGCACACCCATCATATGGGTAGCCGGGTCTCCGCCTCCGGCTGCTGCATAGTCTACATAAGATGAGTATCCTGCAAGCGGCACTCCGATGAAGTTTACGAGGTCATTGCCTGCAAAGGCGGTTGCGAGAGAGAATGTGCCGACAAGCACTATAATCTTGAATACATTCACTTTGCAGAAATGAAGCACCTGCATCAGAATTGTGAACCCTACGAAGCAGCTCACCAGCAGGAGCCCTGTGTTATGGTCGACCCATGCCTTGGCTTCAGCGTCCATGAAGGAGAGGTCTTTCACACCCTTGATAAGCATGAAGTATACGATTGCCGTAAGAGCGATGCCTCCGAAAATTCCGATCTTCCATTTCAGGTTTTTCTTGAAATTGAAAGTGAACAGAATACGGGTGATGTACTGAATCAGGAAACCGAAAACGAATGCGATGGCCACCGATACGAATATCGCCATTATCACTGAAAGCGCCTTTTCCGTGTTCATGTAGTCTGCAAATCCCATCCCGTCATCGGCTGCAGCCATTTTGAGCATCGCCATCGCGAATGTGGCTCCGAGGAGCTCGAATACCATCGAAACGGTCGTAGAAGTAGGCAGACCGAGGGAGTTGAACACATCCAGCAGAATGATGTCGGTGACCATTACGGCAAGGAATATGACCATAAGTTCCTGGAAACAGAACTGTTCGGGCCGGAATATGCCATGCCGGGCTATATCCATCATGCCGTTGCTCATGACAGCACCGCAGAACACTCCAATTGCAGCTACAATGATGATAGTGCGGAATCTTGCCGCTTTAGAACCGATTGCGGAATTAAGAAAGTTTACCGCGTCGTTGCTTACTCCTACCCATAGGTCAGATATGGCCAGAATGAACAGGAAGATTACAAAACCAAGATATACGTAATCCATAAGTGAATTTTTATAAGGAGATATTCGGAAGCAGATTATAGATTCCAATTATACTCCATGTGTGGATTGCAAAAATATCAACGGGATGTTGGCAGCCTATTACATTATTGTTAAATTATTGTTAAGACCGGGGGAGAGCCCTTATGGATTACCTAATCCCGCGAATCAGAATTTATCCTTTATATTATAATGGTTCCTGTCCTGGCTGGTCCTGGATATCATCTCTCCGAGGAAACCTGCAAGGAACAGCAGGACTCCGATTACGAGGGCTACAAGGGCAAGATAGAAGAGCGGCTGGTCAGTCACGGGCCTGTATGGTACGCCATGAGCCTGCTGGACGAGCTTCTCGATGATTATCCAAACTGCCAGAAGACCACCGATAAAGAAGGTGAGCAATCCCGTGAATCCGAAGAAATGCATCGGCTTTTTGCTGAATGTGCTCAGGAACCACAGGGACAGCAGGTCCAGGAATCCGTTGACGAATCTTTCGACCCCGAATTTGCTCTTGCCGTATTTCCTTTTCTGGTGGTGGACGGGCTTTTCAGTTATTTTGTCGAATCCGGCATTCTTGGCAAGATACGGAATGTATCTGTGCATTTCCCCGTACACTTCTATGTTTTTGACCACTTCATTGCGGTATGCCTTGAGTCCGCAGTTCATGTCGTGGAGGCGTATGCCCGTGATTTTTCTTGCGGTGGCGTTGTATAGCTTTGAAGGAAGATTTTTGGTGATGGCATTGTCCTTCCTGTGCTTTTTCCAGCCTGAAACGATGTCGTACCCGTCCTCCGTGATCATCCTGTACATTTCAGGTATTTCCTCGGGTGAATCCTGAAGGTCGGCGTCCATGGTGATTACGACCCTTCCTTCAGCTTCCTTGAATCCGCAGTATAGAGCGGCCGATTTGCCGTAATTTCTCCTGAATGATATTCCTCTGATACAGCTGTTCTTCTTCGCAAGGTCGAGAATAATTTCCCAGGACCTGTCCTTACTCCCGTCGTCGACCATTATCAGCTCATAGCTGAACCGGTTGCTTTCCATGACTTTTTCAATCCATTCCACCAGTTCGCGGAGAGACTCTTCTTCGTTGAAGATGGATATGATGACCGATATGTCTTTCTTGAATGAATCCTGTACCATAATCTGAATGAATTTATTCCTGGCTGTCCGCGTTATGGCTGTATCTTCTTGCGAAAGGGTTTCTCGGAGGCATGTTGCGTGAGAGAATCGCCGAAAGCACTGTCCCGTAAAGGAAGCAGTAGATAAGGTTGGAGAAGAATATCACCTGGGGCATGATGGCTTCCGCCTTGTCCAGTGCGTTGATGGTATTGGAATCCATGGAGGACCCGGCTATCTTCATCGCTGCATCTATCTGCTGTGAAATGAGATCAGGGTTTATCACAAGCACATTGGCAAGGGTGATGGCAGAATAGACGAGTGCAGAGCACAGGGCCGTGACCATACCGAACTTGAATGAATCCGTGCTGGTGGCCGAAGGGTATTTCTCCACGAACCGTTTCATGAACATCGACATGAGCCATATGCATGCAAGCAGCTTTATTCCCCACAGCACCAGACTGAATCCGGAAATCCATATGGATGAACCAAGAGAAGACAGATACTGCGTGACAAACAGATAGATGGCGGATACGGCTCCGAGAGCTATGCCGGCAGTCCCGGCTTTGTTCCATAATGCCCCTCTTGTCAATTTTTCGTCCATATTTATAGGTTTTAACCCTGCAAAGATAGAAAAAAATTCCTACCTTTGCAGGCTGGTTTACTAAATGTATAGAGTTATGATAAACATTACATTTCCTGATGGCAGTGTAAAACCTTTTGAGAAAGGGGTCACTGCGTATGAGATCGCCCAGAGCATCAGCCCGAGACTGGCATCGGAAGTTCTGGCTGCTACTGTTGTGACAAAGGATGATCCTACAGGAAAGGGAACAATATACGACCTTGACCGTCCAATCAATGAGGATGCGGCAATCCGTCTTCACAAATGGGAGGATGATGAAGCTAAGAAGGTTTTCTGGCATTCTTCTTCCCACCTTATGGCTGAGGCGCTTGAGTCCATCTATCCGGGAGTGAAGTTCGGAATAGGCCCGGCCATAGAGAACGGTTTCTATTATGATGTGGATTTCGGAGGAAAACAGATCACTGAAGCTGATCTCAAGGCAGTGGAGGACAAGATGATAGAGCTCGCCCGTCAGAACGAGCACTTTGTCCGCAGGGAAGTTTCCAAGGACGAGGCGCTGAAGACATTCAGCGAGAAAGGGGACGAGTACAAATGCGAACTGATAGGAGAACTCCAGGACGGAACGATAACTTTCTATACGAACGGCAATTTCACTGACCTGTGCCGCGGACCTCATCTGCGCGATACATCCGTGATCAAGGCGGTGAAGCTCACATCCATAGCTGGGGCATACTGGAGAGGGGACGAGAAACGCCAGATGCTGACCCGTATCTATGGAATAACTTTCCCTAAGAAGTCCATGCTTGACGAATACCTCAAACTGATGGAGGAGGCGAAGAAGCGTGACCACCGCAAGCTCGGGAAGGAAATGGAGCTGTTTACCTTCTCCCAGAGGGTCGGACAGGGCCTCCCTTTGTGGCTTCCTAAGGGTGCTGCATTGAGGGAAAGGCTTGAGAATTTCCTGAAGAAAGTGCAGAAATCCTACGGCTATCTGCCTGTGATTACGCCGCATATCGGCAACAAGGATCTGTATGTGACATCCGGTCACTACGCAAAATACGGCAAGGATTCATTCCAGCCAATACACACACCGCAGGAGGGGGAGGAGTATCTTCTGAAGCCGATGAACTGCCCTCACCACTGCGAGATATACCGCTCGAAGCCAAGGTCATACAAGGATCTTCCTTTGAGATTTGCCGAGTTCGGTACGGTCTATCGTTATGAACAGAGCGGAGAGCTCCACGGACTGACAAGGGTGCGCTGCTTCACCCAGGACGATGCCCATCTGTTCTGCCGCCCTGACCAGCTCAAGGAGGAGTTCTGCAAGGTCATAGATATTATCCTGTATGTGTTCAAGACATTGGATTTCAGTGAATACATAGCGCAGGTGTCTCTCCGTGACCCTGTCCACAGGGAAAAATACATCGGTTCTGACGAAAACTGGGAGAAGGCCGAGCAGGCAATCATTGACGCGGCTGCCGAAAAGGGCCTGAAGACAGTGGTAGAATATGGCGAGGCTGCATTCTACGGCCCGAAACTCGACTTCATGGTGAAGGATGCCATAGGAAGAAAATGGCAGCTCGGTACTATCCAGGTGGACTATAACCTTCCTGAGAGGTTTGAGCTTGAATATACAGGTAGCGACGGCCAGAAGCACCGTCCTGTCATGATCCACAGGGCGCCGTTCGGCTCACTGGAAAGGTTTGTGGCAGTGCTGCTCGAACATACCGGAGGAAAGTTGCCTCTCTGGCTGACACCGGATCAGGTGACTGTACTGCCTGTCAGTGAAAAATATGCTGATTATGCAAAAAAAGTTTGCGAATTGATGAATAATTCCGATATTCGCGCCTCCATAGACGACCGTAACGAGACCATAGGCAAGAGGATAAGGGAAAGCGAGCTCAAGAGAGTGCCTTATATCGTGATTGTGGGAGAGAAGGAAATGACGGAAGGTTCCGTGTCTGTCAGGAAGCAGGGAGGTCAGGATGAAGGGTCCATGTCTGTGGAGAACTTTATAGAAAAGATTGGAAAAGAGGTTGCGGAGCAGCTTTCGTGACCTATTATATAATAAATAACAGGAACAAAACTTAAAACTTAGGAGGACAGCGTTATCGCAGCACCATTCAAACCATCCGGCCCGAGATTCAATGGTCCAAGACCAAATGCGCAGGGCGGTCGTCCGATTCAGAGGAAAAAAGATGAGGACGGATTGAGAATCAACGGAGAAATTACCGCTCCGAGAGTCCGTCTTGTGGGGGACAATATCGAAGAGCAGGGTATTTATCCGATTTCACAGGCTATGCATATGGCCGATGAACTTGGTCTTGATCTTGTGGAGATAAGCGCGAAGGCAGATCCTCCTGTGTGCAAGATCATTGATTACCAGAAATTCCTCTACCAGCAGAAGAAAAAGGCAAAGGAGATGAAGTCCAATTCTGCCAAGGTGGTGATAAAGGAGATCAGGTTCGGTCCTAACACAGATGAGCATGATTTCCAGTTCAAGCTGAAGCATGCAATCGAGTTCCTCCAGGAAGGGTCGAAAGTGAAGGCTTCAGTCTTCTTCAAGGGAAGGTCGATACTGTATTCGGAGCAGGGAGAAAAGCTTCTTCTCCGTTTTGCAGTCGAGCTGGAAGAGTATGGAAGAGCGGAGCAGATGCCTAAGCTTGAGGGGAAGAGGATGATAATGATGATTGCTCCTGTCGTAAAGAAAAAATAGTCCGTCGTGATTACGGATACGATATTTATTAACAGTTAAAAATTTTAACTATGCCGAAACAGAAAACCAACTCCGGTTCAAAAAAGCGTTTCACGCTTACCGGAACGGGAAAGATCAAGAGGAAACATGCTTACAAGAGCCACATCCTCACCAAGAAGACCAAAAAGCAGAAAAGGAACCTTACACATGCCGGTCTTATTGACAGGGCTGATGTAAAGAGAGTCAAGGCTTTGTTGGCCATCTGATCTACAACAGTATTTTAAGTTTAACTTGGATCAGCAGTTGGAAGCTCCGTAACGGACACTGCCTCCAGAAAAAAATTGTTTTATGCCAAGATCGGTAAATTCAGTTGCCTCAAGGGCACGCCGCAAGAAGATCCTTAAAAGGACCCGTGGTTATTTTCTTTCAAGAAGAAATGTATGGACGGTAGCAAAGAACACCTATGAGAAAGGTCTTACTTATGCTTACCGTGACCGTAAAGCCAAGAAACGCACATTCCGTGCTCTGTGGATCCAGCGTATCAACGCTGCTGCACGCCAGTACGGTATGACTTATTCCCAGTTCATGGGCAGACTTTCAAAGAACAATATCGGTCTGAACCGTAAGGTTCTTGCAGACCTTGCCATGAACAATCCTGCAGCATTCGAAGCTATAATCAATTCAGTGAAATAGTTTCAGCTGATGAGCCTGAAGGAATTATACCATAACAGATGGGTAAGGTTCGGATTTTGGGCCTTGCTCTACCTGCTTTGGGTAATATGGCTTGGAAACTGGTGGTGGCTCCTTGGTCTGGCTGTCATTTTTGACCACCACATCACCCGCAAGGTGAAGTGGATGTTCTGGAAGAAGGAGTACAAAGAGGGAGAAAAGAGAAATGTCGTCCTTGACTGGGTGGATGCGATCATCTTTGCAGTTGTGGTAGTGACATTCATCAATATCTTCTTTTTCCAGGCTTTCAAGATTCCTTCATCATCGATGGAAAGTTCTCTCCTTACTGGAGACCATCTGTTCGTCAGTAAATTAGCATATGGTCCAAGAGTGCCGCAGACCCCTTTGACCGTGCCGTTTACTCACAATGTCCTGCCTGGAGGAGGCGAGTCATACTCCACTCTCATCCAGAACAAGTACAGGAGGCTGAAAGGTTTCGGTCATGTCGAAAGAGGTGATTATGTGGTGTTCGGTTTCCCTAACGGGGACACTGTCCTGACCAAAGCTCCTGCAGAGGACTTCTACATGATGTCGAGGACTGCCGGAAGGGATTATGCCATAGATAATTTCGGACCTGTGAAGGTCCGTCCTATGGACAAGAAGGACCATTATGTCAAAAGATGTGTAGCTGTGGCCGGGGACACTCTCCGGATAATTGACGGAAGAGTGTATATCAACGGAGAGCCGCAGACAGTGTGGGATGGAGTACAGAGCTCTTATACAGTGATGACCAACGGGCAGAGGATCAATTCAAAGAACCTCGACAGGTTAGGAATCAATGTCGGAGAGTTGTGGTACAGCCCTGAATTGCCAGGCTATCCTGTAATGCCGCTTACAGCAGAGATGCTTGAAACAGTCAAGTCATTCCCTAATGTTGTGTCTGTTGAAGAGAATATCGACACATATCCTCCGGACTATCCGGATTCATATCTGACGATTTTCCCTTTTTCCGAGAATTTCAGGTGGACGCGGGACAATTTCGGACCGCTCTGGATTCCTTCCAAGGGTGCAGTTGTGAAACTGACAGAAGAGAATCTTCCACTGTACAGCAGACTCATCAGGGATTATGAGCATAACAGTCTGGAAGTTACACCGGAAGGCAAGATACTCATAAACGGGGAAGAGACTGACAGCTATACATTCGCTCAGGATTATTACTTCATGATGGGGGACAACAGGCACAATTCGCTTGATTCCCGATACTGGGGCTTCGTACCTGAGGACCACATTGTAGGAAAACCGGCAGTAATCTGGTTTTCAGTGGACAGGAACAAGCAGTTCCCTAAGAATATACGGTGGGGCAGACTGTTCAAATTCGTGTAGTTTGTTTGTTTTTTAGAAATATTTACGCGATATTTGCAGCCCGCAAAACTGTTTAGTCAGTTTTTCAGAAATTTGAAATAATTAAAAAGTACATACAATGGCAAAGGTTTGTCAAATAACAGGAAGAAAGAGAATGGTGGGAAACAATGTCTCCCATTCCAAGAGACGCACAAAGCGTGTTTTCGGCCTGAACCTCAAGACCAAGAAGTTCTGGTCTGAAGCTGAGCAGAGGTTCGTTACATTGAAGGTGTCCTGCAAGGGCATGAGGACCATCGAGAAGATTGGTGTAGATGCCGCTGTCAAGGAGGCACAGAGGAAAGGATATATTAACCTTGTTTAATTTTCAGTATTATGGCAAAGAAAGCAAAAGGTAACAGGGTGCAGGTCATCCTTGAGTGTACCGAGCAGAGAGAAAGCGGTGTACCAGGTATATCAAGATATATCACAACCAAGAACAAGAAGAACACGACTGAACGCCTTGAGCGCAAGAAGTACAACCCGTACCTCAAGAGGGTGACTGTTCATCGTGAGATCAAATAAAGGAATTGAGATATGGCAAAGAAAGCAGTCGCAACCTTCAGCGCCAAGTCGGGCGCAAAGAGCATGGTGAAATGCATCCGTATGGACAAGTCTCCTAAGACTGGTGCATATGTATTCAAGGAGGAGCTTGTCGAGACAGACAAGGTAAAGGATTTCTTCGCAAAGAAATAGTTCCTTGGGTATATTTGATAAAGGAATAGAAAAGACGAAGCGAAGCTTCTTCGAGCGTCTGTCGAGGGTCGTGGTCG
>JADIMD010000052.1 GCA_017695015.1 Candidatus Cryptobacteroides faecigallinarum
AGCGAAGAATCTGATGTCTTCAAATTTGCTTAATGATTATCTGTAAGAATGCCCCTTATAACCAGACCGTAAAAGTTCGGTACGGTAAATCCCTCCCACGCCTGCGGCGCGGGTCCCTCCCGTTCACGAGGCCACGGGCGGCCACGCCGTCCGAACTTTTACGCTCTGGTTTCTCTTTCGGGGAATAATGCGGATAGACACTTTTGGACTTTACTTCAAGCTATCTATTGCTTCTGTTATTCTGAACGAGTCTCTGTCATTCTGAACATTCTGCTTGTTATTCTGAGTGCCCTTTCTGTCATTCTGAGCGATTTTCCTGTCATTCTGAGCGATTTTCCTGTCATTCTGAGCGGCAGCGAAGAATCTGGTACACATCTATATACTCGTCGGTAATAAAATTACCATAATCCCATGACCCAGATCCTTCACTCCGCCAAAGGCTCCATTCAGGATGACAAAAGAAGCGACTCCATTCAGGATGACAGGGCACCATTTCTTTGCACCACACCTCTTTCCTTCATTGACATGTGTGCAGGCAATCATCAATATACGCTTTGTATGGCATCCTGTCTGCGCACTTCTCAGCAATTCCCCTGACAAGTGCGCGGCCGATCCCCGTTTTACGGCATATATTCAATGTTCCCTGCACACATCTCACCTTCTCTGCCGACATGTGTGCTGCAGATCCTTGTTTTACGCCATAAGAGGCAACTTCCATGCGCACATGTCCAGGATGGGGCAATGGGATTGTCCAAGGCTTTTTGTCGCCTTTTGCTGGCATTCAATATGTTGAGACAAAGAGAACTGGACAGTCCCCATAAAAATCGGAGGTGTCCAGTTCTGTGGATTGTAATATCTTGTTGGTTAAACAGTTGCAAAAGAATGCAAGGTCCAGTCCTCGGGTGGGACGACTATTGGCCGTTCCATTTCAGGGCCTTGAACAGTTCCACAACTACGAGCGGTACGAGTGCAAGCCCGAGGATTGTGAGCCACTGGCATCCGGTGAGCTGTACGAAGCTGAATGCTGTCATGAAAGGAGGGATGAACAGCACGGCTGCCGAGAACAGTATCGAGATGAATATGGCGAATATCAGGGCCTTGTTGGAAAGCGGGTTGAACTTGAACCTGGACTCGGTGTTGGAATGCAGGTTGCCGGCATGAACAAGCTTGGCAGCGATAAGCGTAGCGAACGCCATTGTCTGTCCCACATTCTCTCCTCCTGCTTCGCTTCCTATCAGGAATGCTGCAAGAGTTATAAGAGCCATCATTACTCCCTGATAACTGATTCTCCAGACCATACTCTTGTCCATGAACTGCTTGCCCTTGCCGCGAGGACTCTTGTTCATTATGTCTTTGGCGGCCGGGTCGAGGCTGAGTGCCAGGGCAGGGAAGGTCTCGCTGACAAGATTTATCCACAGGATATGGATAGGCAGGAGAGGAATCCCTATTGCAGGCATCCACATGGCCATCACCGATGTCAGGAAGAGAAGTAGGACTTCACCGATATTGGTCGAAAGCAGGAACAAGATAGTCTTCAGGATATTGTCATAGATTCTTCTTCCTTCAGCGACGGCAGAGACGATGGTCACGAAGTTGTCATCGGACAGTATCATGTCTGAAGCATCCTTGGCCACTTCTGTTCCGGTGATACCCATGGACACTCCGATGTCAGCCTGTTTAAGGGCAGGAGCATCGTTCACTCCGTCTCCTGTCATTGCCACGATTTCCCCTTTCTTCTGCCATGCGGTGACGATCTTGACTTTCTGCTCCGGAGCGATTCTCGCATATACTGAATATTTCTCCACATCCCTGTCGAAATCCTCTTCGCTGATCTTGTCGAGCTCCACTCCTGTGATTGCACGGTCTCCTTCGCGGAAGATGCCTATCTTTGAAGCGATGGCAAGGGCTGTCGCCTTGTGGTCTCCTGTGATCATCACGGTCCTGATGCCTGCATTGCGGCATTCCTGGATTGCCCCGATGACCTCTTCCCTCTCAGGGTCGATCATTCCTGTTATTCCCACGAAAATGAGGTCTTTCTCCACCGTTTCCATTTCGGAAGAGACTTCGTCTGTCGGCCTGTATGCCATGGCAAGCACGCGGAGAGCGGATTCAGCCATCTTCTTGTTCCTTTCCTGGAGGTCGGCAATATCTTCCGGCGTTATTGCCCGTATCCCTTCTGCGGTCTTTATCCTGGAGCAGACAGACAGAATCTCGTCAAGTCCGCCTTTGGTATTGACCTGCAGTGTGCCGTCAGGCATCCTGTTGATTGTGGACATCCTTTTTCTGGATGAATCGAAAGCGACTTCCCCGACGCGAGGACATGCTGCATCCAGTTCTCCCTTGATGACTCCATTGCTGCTTCCCAGGTCGATGAGGGCTATTTCCGTAGGGTCGCCTACACGGGTGATGCCGCCTTCGCTGTTCTTGACTTCCTTGGCATCGCAGCACAGCACCGAGATCTCGATGAGTTTGTCGATATTTCCGCTGACGGCATATTCTTCCACGACGGTCATCTGGTTTTTGGTAAGGGTACCTGTCTTGTCAGAGCAGATAACCGTGGTGCATCCGAGAGTCTCGACTGAAGGAAGCTTGCGGATGATGGCATTATGCCTGACCATGCGCTGTACACCCATGGAAAGGATGATGGTGGAGATTGCAGGAAGACCTTCCGGAATGGCTCCCACAGCCAAGGAAATGGCCACCATCAGCATGCTGATTATAGGTCTGCCGTTGAGCAGTCCGATTGCGAATATCAGAACGCAGATGACTATGGCTGCTATTCCGATGACTTTACCTAGCTTTTCAAGCCGTACCTGCATAGGGGTCTGGGTGTCGGAATCCCCTCCGAGCATGTCGGCAATCTTGCCTATCTCGGTATTCATTCCGGTGCCGACCACGATTCCCTTGCCGTGACCGAATGTGACCACTCCGCTTGAATATGCCATGTTCTTGCGGTCACCAAGCGGAATGTCTTCTCCTTCAAGTGTCTCGGGGTGTTTCTCCACCGGTACTGATTCTCCTGTCATGGATGATTCCTGGATGCTCATGTTGTATGATTCGGTGATCCTGATGTCTGCAGGGACGATGTCTCCGACTTCCAGCTCCACCAAATCGCCCGGGACAACATCTTCCACATTGACCACCATCGGTTCTCCGTCCCTGACCACCTTGGCCACAGGAGCTGCCATTTTTTTCAGGGATTCGAGGGATTTCTGCGCCTTGAATTCCTGGTATGCCCCTATGAAAGCGTTGAGAAGTAGGATACCTGCTATAATATAGGTGTCGAGAAGACCTTCTCCTGTCTTGACTCCCATCACTCCTGAAATGACAGCCGCTATTATCAGCAGAATTATCAGGAAACTCTTGAACTGGGCAACGAACATGGAAATGAATGACCTTTGTTTTTTCTGGACAAGGGTATTTTTCCCGTATTTGTCGATTCTGGACTGGATTTCGTCCTGCCTCAGACCCCTGTTGGCATCTGTGCCGAATTCCGAAGCAATATCTTCTACCGGCTTGTTGTGATAGTTTGCCATTGTAATGATTTTAATCTGTTCGCAAATGTAAAAATGTTAATTTTTTATTTCGACATGCAAAAATGCACTATATATTCGGATATTATATTATATTTACTGGACAAAAAATGTCAAAAATGTCGCTTCAGCCTAATGGCGCCATAATCCGGGCGTCGTCTGTCAATGCGTGTGATGCCGCTGAAAGTTGTCTGTCTGCAGGCAATGTATCCGCTGCTCTGCCCCACGAAGAATTCTTCCTGGAACAGGTGGCAGGGGAGGGAATGTCTGCTGACGGGATCATTCCGCTTTTCAGCCGTGGGGTCTCTGTGCTTTTGTTTTCGAGGGGCAAGGCTGAAGTCAGGATAAACGGCAAATCCTATTCGGCAGAAACAGGTACGGTCGCCACTGTCATAGCGGATGAGATTGTCGAACTGGAGAATGTCTCGGAGGATTGCGTCTGCGCCATGGTCTCAGTGCCCTCGGAGACTGTGATAGATTTTCCGTCCCCGGCAGATTCGGACATCCTGACAATGACGATGATTTCCCCCGTGTTTACAGTCCCCGGCAGGAAGATGGCGCTGGTGATGGAATATTACCGGTTGATGCAGACAGTCAATGCTGACAGGGACAATGTCTTCAGATGGGAGATAATGAAATCCATATTCTATTCCATGATGCTGGAGATCTGTGATGCCTACCGTCAGTACGGCACCGTGGTGGGCAAGTCCGAGCTGCTGCGTCATGAGCAGCTTGGGGACGAGCTTTTCCGTCTCCTGTCGCGCCACTGCAGAACGCACCGGAGCGTGTCCTTCTATGCGGGAAAACTCAACATTACTCCCAAATACCTCTCTCGCGAGATAAAGAGGATTACAGGTCGTACTGTCCAGGAATGGGTCAACAGGCTCACGATAATGGAGATGAAGAAGCAACTCAATGTCCCCGGCCGTACCATCATGCAGATTTCGGAGGACATGGAATTCTCCAGTCCTTCCGCCTTCGTCCAGTTCTTCAAGCTCCACACCGGCACCACCCCTCTCAAATACCGCAAATCCGCGAGGTGACGCCATTTATCAAAGACCGCGTTCACGGCTCTGAACAAATTCCGGAAAATTTGCTCAATGCTCTGAACATTTTGTTTGGTACCGCTTAGTACAGGAATCCGAAAGCCCACAGCGGTATTTTCCTGAAGAGGCCTGAGTCGATGTCGTCTGCGGCTATATACCCGTTTTCTGCATCCTTTATCTGGCTGAAATCTTTGTCCCGGCCTCCGACTTCGATGATATATTTTCTGTCTATACGGAAGTCCCCCGTTTTCATGCCTCCGTATTCCACGACATGTCCTGCAGAAGCGAGCTGGTTGCAGAAGAAAGTTTCCCTGACAGTTCCCTTTTCAGGGGTTTCCAGTGAAAGAATATGCAGAAGATTGGAATTGTCCAATAGGATTTTGTCCGGTTTCTGCAGATCTCCTGTAGAGTTTAAGTCTGTAAACAGTCTTCTTATTATCTTTGCCTCTTCCAGATTTTTGAGATATTTCAGGGTCGTCAGGCGCTGGATACCGATGTTTCTTGAGATTTTGGCTATGTCTACTTCAAAAGGGACAAGTCCGGAAATGATCTGGAGCAATGCCTTGATTTTCCTGGTATTGCCGGGGTCGATATTCCTCTGGGCCGTCAATTCTGTGTCTATGGTGTAGTTTATGATATTTTCCACGCGGGAATTATATGTGGTCCTGTCTTCAAAATAGAAAGGGTAGTATCCTGTCTTGAGATATTGGTTGAAATGTTCCAGAGGATGGCATTTGCGTTTTATTTCATTGCAGAATGCAGATGCGTTCCGCAATAGATTGTCAAGTTTTGTCGGGACGAAGTCGAGTCCTGTCGTAAAGCACAGATATTCCCGGAAAGACATTCCCGGCATTTCATATTCTACCATTCTTCTTGACAGATCTGCCTTCCCGTTGTTGATTTCCAGCAATGAACTGCCGCTGACAACTATATGCAAATTTTTGTAAAGGTCATATATTTCCTTCAATTCCTGACTCCACCCATCATATTTATGAATTTCATCGATAAAGAGAAATTTCCCTCCCATTTTTACAAAACGGTCGGCAGTATCGGTCAAGGTGTGGGTAGAAAAGTAGCCTGTATCTGCAGAGCAGTATAGTACATGCCTGTCACCATTGGCAAAATCTCTTTTGATTTTTTGCAGAATCAAAGTGGATTTTCCGACGCCCTTTGGTCCTTTTATGCAAATGAGCCGGCTGTCCCAGTTTATTGTATACATGAAATTCCTGATGAAATCCATAGGAACAGTATTCAGATATTCATCATGGCGCTCAAAAAGTTTTTCCATGACCTTGATTTTTAATGTGTCAAAGATAAGTGTTTTTTATAAAAAACAAAAATGCACAGAAAATGTTCTCTATAAAAAACACTTTATTGGGGTCGAGTGCCCTTTGTCCTTTCTGGCCATAATATAACCTTTGATTGATTCGTGGTTATTGACTGACCCAATGATAGCGTTCAGAGCATTGAACAAATTTGCTGAAATCTGCTCAATGCTCTAAACATTTTATCTGGAACGGTGAACCATTTATCAATTACAATATTGAAATTCAAAATATATTAAATAAAAAATTTTGAAATCCAGAACGGTTTCATATCTTTGCAGAAAAATCTGATATGAGGATAGTGTCGCACAGAAAGCTCAGGGAGTTTTATGAGAGTCGGGGAAGGGAAGATGCAAAAGTGGCATTGGAGCGTTGGTATCAGATAGTGGAAGAAGCACAGTGGGCGAATCTGTCGGACATCAAGACCGATTTCCCGTCGGTGGATTATGTGGGGAATCAGCGTTATGTATTTAATATAAAAAGGAATAAGTACAGGCTGGTCGTTGTGGTAAAGTTCCGGATGGGATATGTCTTCATCAGATTTGTAGGGACACATGCTGAGTATGACAGGATAAATTGTGCTACCATATAAAATAATGGAAATGAACATAACGAAATCACAATACGAATTTGCTTTGGCAAAAATAGAGGAACTGCTTCCAATGGTGTCGGAAGATACTCCCACCGATGACAAGGATGCTGTGGAGCTCTCCATATTGTCTGATGTGGTCATCGAATATGAAAAGGAACATTTCCCGATAGAGAAGCCTACCGTTGCGGAGCTTGTAGAGTTGTCCTTGGAGGAAAAGAACATGACGCAGAAGCAGTTGGCGGAAGAAATCGGAGTCAGCCCATCCCGGATCAGCGATTATGTAAACGGCCGGGCCGAACCGACCCTTAAAATAGCAAGTTCCCTTTGTAAAGTACTTGATATTCAGCCATCGGAGATGTTGGGACTATAGTTCACCCATTGTCCTCCTTAATACAGAAATCCTGACTTGAATTATGTGAATTTAAGATGCCGGTAATTGATGACTTCAATATCTCCTGCCGTATTTTCAAAATCGCCGTTGTAAATTATACATTTTTTCACAATCGGGGTCGTGATCCAGTCGGGCAGTTTTTTCAATGTATTCCCGAATTCATGGATGTATGTCATTGAGGATTTGATTTCAAATGCTTTCAGCACACCTTCCTCCTTGATAAGGAGGTCAACCTCGTTACCATTGCTGTCCCTGTAGAAATACACTCCGCCTTCCTTTCCGTTGTTTGTCCTGTGCTTGATGGCTTCCATGACTATGTAGTTCTCGAAAATATTCCCTCTCATCTTGTCTTTTGATAATTGGGCAGGACTTTCTATATCAAGCATGTAGCAGGCAAGACCCGGATCTGTGAAATACAGTTTCGGCCGTTTTACAAGCCGTTTCGAAATGTTCTCATAATAAGGAGGAAGCAGATAGATGATGTAGGATGCGGTCAGGACGGACAGCCATGCCGTTATTGTCTTGCTGTCGACTCCAACCTCTCCAGACAACTCGTTTGCGTTGAATATGGACCCTATTCTTGCCGCACATAGTTTCAGAAAACGGAAAAACAGCATGGAGTCCTTGATATTCAGCAGATCACGAATGTCCTTTTCTATGTATGTCCTTACATATGACGGATAGAATAGTTTGGCTGTATTTTTCCCTGCGTATATGGCCGGGAACAATCCATCGTACAGGAATGTGTCCAGATCTTTTTCTGAAGCGTGCGTTGTTATTTCAGAGTATGACATTGGCAGCAGCTCATAGACTCCGGCTCTTCCTGCAAGGGATTCTGACACAGACTTCATAAGTTCGAAATTAGAACTCCCGGAAAGAAAAAATTTCCTGTCAGGGTGATTGTCCACTATACCTTGTATATATTCAAGCAACATCGGCACTTTCTGGACTTCATCTATAAAAAGCGGTTTGTCTGTCTGGTTCAGGAACGCTATGGGGTCGTTTTCTGCAAAATCCCTGATATTTACATCTTTGAGAGAAAATTTTATTGCATCAGGGAAAAGGTGGCCCAACAGTGTGCTTTTTCCGCTCTGCCGTGGTCCCGTGACAACAATCACAGGAAAATACATTGACGCTTCAGAAATGGTTTGCTCGATTATTCTGTTTATATAGCCCATGTTATGCAAAATTGGAATTGAATTCCAAAATTACATAAATTTTCAGTCTTGTTCAAGAAAATTGACAAAAACATTTCTGAGCAGAGTCAACGAGGTGACTCTTAAAATAAATTCATATATTTGTGATGCCTTCGGGATTGAGCCGAGGCAGACATACTGAAAGTGTTTTCGCACTGTCCTTAACTGAAAATGTGGAAGTTGCTCTGGGAGGCATTTCGTCAGCGCACATCTCGGCTTTTCCCTTGACAAGTGCGCATGCGACCCTTATCCCTGTCATTCTGAGCGTCCTTTCTGTCATTCTGAGCGTCAGCGAAGAATCTGTTGCTTCCAACCGTTTGTTCGCCCCAGATCCTTCACTCCGTCTGCGACTCCGTTCAGGATGACATGACTGCAGATCTTTTTCTCCGGCATGTGTGCAGAGAAACCTCATCAAAATCGGTTGAAACAAGTCTGAATTGTTGCAAATAGGACTTGAAATATTTTATTTTGGTCTGAAACGGGTTATATTTGCATTCTGCACAGTGAACATGTACGGATGAGATCCGATGAGACAGCAATTTTTATTGACAGGCTTTCGAAAGGTGAACGGGAAGCTTTCGAGGCTGTTTTCCGTAAATATTACGGAAAGGTATTCAATTTCATTTCATCGATTATAAAATCGCCGTATGCTGAGGATATCTCGCAGGACCTGTTTGTGAGACTCTGGGAGAAGAGGGAGTCTCTTGCCTCGGTCAGGTCGCTGGATTCCTATATTTATATCATGTCAAGAAATGCAGCCCTGGACTATGTCCGTAAGCACAGACCGGCGGACCTTCCCGGAGAAATAGCCGAGATGGAATCGGATTTCTCTCAGGAAGATATGTATTTTGCTGCCGAGAAGGAGCTTGCGATAAGGCTTGCCGTAGCCGCGATGCCTGACAAAAGGAGGCGGATTTTCGAGATGAGCCGTTATGAGGGCAAGTCCAACAGCGAGATAGCAGCAGCTCTGAATATCTCGAAGAAAACGGTGGAGAATCAGATTTTCCTTGCTCTGGCCCAGTTGAAGAAACTGGTCGGTGCGATTGTGGCATTCGGGATATTCACTTCCGTTTAAAACACAAAATTCTTTTGGGTGTCCGGGGGCATTTTACCGTCTTATATGTAAAATCCGGATACCACCATGTCGTCAATAAAGGAAATCATCAGATCATTTGTCTCGTCATCGCCTGACGACAAGACCAAATCCATATTCTGGGCATGGCTCTCGTCAGACAGGGACAAGGAAGAAAAGGAGCAGGCATTGTCTGAAGTGTGGAAGTCTTCTCCTTCAGGAAGCAGGAAGGACACCGAGAAAGCTCTTGTAAAGGTCAACAGAAGGATTTTCGGAGATGCCGATCATGTTCTGCGGAGACGGCTGCGTTATGCCGTGGCGGCGGCAGTCATTCTGCCGGTTGCCGTATTGTGCGGAGCTGCAGGACTTTATGTGCTGACAGACAAGAAAGATATGACAGTCGCTGAATGTTCCACTGACTACGGTGAGATAGAGGAGCTGCTTATGTCTGACGGGACTTCAGTGCTGATCAATTCGGGCTCTGTACTTCTCTATCCCGAATCGTTCCCGAAAAAGGGGGAAAGACATGTATATCTGACCGGAGAAGCAGTCTTCACGGTCGCAAAGGATCAGGGCAGACCGTTTATAGTCCATTCGGGAGATTTCGATGTCAAGGTGCTCGGGACGGTGTTCAATCTTTCGTCATATGGGGGAGACAGTCATTCGTCTGTCATCGTCCGTGAGGGGAAGGTGCAGGTGGTGCCGGCTGACCCCGATTTAGCACCTGTGGAGCTTGAGGCCGACGAAATGGCTGTCCTTGACAGACATAGCGGAGAGATGAAAGTCTTCCCTACATCGCCTGACATAGCGGACTGGACGGAAGGGGATATCTGCTTCAGCGAGGCGGGAATAGATGCCGTCACACGGGCTCTCGAAAGACGCTTCGGGGTCTATATCTCCTATTCCAGCGATGAGGAGTACCGCAATGCCGCGATAACCGCAAAATTCATCAGGGGACAGTCGCTTGAGGAAATATTGGATGTGCTCAAAAGGCTGATTCCAGGGATGGATTACACCATCGTCGGCGACCATGTATATCTTGAATGATAAATACATCATTATTAACACTAACTGCATAATTAAATGAAACCGATCGACAAACACGACAGAGCCTTAATCTGTCGGCTCGGGATGTGGAAGCTTTTGGCTGTTATGGCCTTAGTCCTCCTCCCGGCAACAGGATTTTCCCAGACGGTCAGGTTTTCAGACAGAAACCTGACTTTGCAGCAGGCCTTTCAGGAAATAGAGAGGCAGACAGAACTCACATTCGCCTATAACGCAGGTGTACTGGATGTTACGAGCGTCGTTTCCCTTCCTTCAAGGGAAATGGATGTCAAGGATGCGCTTGACATACTTTTGGAAGGGAGGAATGTGGATTACGAAATCACAAACGGCCAGGTGATTATCACGAAACGGGAGACAGGACCGGTGCATGTGTATTCGGGGACAGTCACCGATGAGGCAGATGCCCCGATATACGGTGCCGTTGTAATGATCAGAGGGAGCGGCGCGCATGCCATGACGGATTCCGAAGGGAAATTCTCAATCGAATCGTCCGAAGGTTCCGTAATGGAGGTCTCGTTTCTCGGATATCTGACATATGAGCTGACTCTCGGAAAATCAGTGAATCTCCCGGTCAGCCTCCGTCCCGACAATGAAATCCTCAACGAATCAGTCGTAGTGGGTTACGGCACAATCCAGAGAAGGGACATCACGACAGCGGTATCGGTCGTTTCCACTGAAGATATCGATTCGAGGCCTATTGTTTCGGCAGCTTCAGCCTTGCAGGGAAGGGCGGCCGGAGTACAGGTGATCCAGCCTTCAGGCATGCCTGGAACATCATTGTCCATCAGGGTCAGGGGTGCTACATCCGTGCAGGCAAGCAATGAGCCTCTGTATGTGGTGGACGGTGTGCCGATGGACGACATATCCAACCTTTCTCCTGGAGACATAGAGTCGATGCAGGTCCTCAAGGATGCATCCTCATCTGCAATCTACGGAGCGAGGGCAGCCAATGGAGTGGTGATCATAACCACTAAAAGAGGCCATTCGGGCAAGCCGACAGTGTCTTTCAACGCGTATGCCGGAGTCTCTTTCCTCGGCAAGAAGATAGAAGCCCTCAATACCGAGCAGTATAAGGAGCTGATGAAGGAACTTGCCGAAGTCACCAGCACCGTGCCAACAATCCCGGATGACGAGCACAGGTATACCGAC
>JADIMD010000053.1 GCA_017695015.1 Candidatus Cryptobacteroides faecigallinarum
TTGAGGGATTCGAGCAGTTTCTTCAGGTCGTCCGGAGTCAGCTGCTGCTTGGCATCGCTCAAAGCGCATGTCGGGTCGCAATGGCTCTCTATCATCAGACCTTCAAGACCAAGGTCAAGAGAACGCTGGGAGATTTCGTAGAGATAGTCCCTGCAGCCTGCCATATGGCTCGGGTCGCAGAAGAAAGGAAGCTGCGGATAACGGCTTCTCAGCTCCACGGCAATCTGCCAGCCCGGTTCGTTGCGGTACTTTATCTTGGCGAAGGTGGAAAATCCCCTGTGGATGACACCGAGCTTGCGGACACCTGCGGCATTGAGCCTTTCGAGCGCCCCTATCCACAAGTCGATATCGGCATTGACAGGATTCTTGACCAGGACAGGTATGTCCACATCCCTCAACGCGTCGGCGATCTCCTGCACGAGGAAAGGATTGGCAGTAGTCCGCGCCCCGAGCCACACCATGTCCACGCCATACTTGAGACATTCGAATACATGTTTCTCGCTTGCCACTTCAGTAGCTATCTTCAAGCCGAGCTCTTTCTTGGCCCTCTGCATCCATTTCAGCCCTTTGGCTCCCACGCCCTCGAATGAACCCGGATGAGTCCTCGGCTTCCATATTCCTGCCCTGAACACATTTATTCCGAAACTTCTCAGCTGCCTTGCAGTCTCCATTATCTGTATTTCCGACTCTGCGCTGCACGGGCCGGCTATCACACATGGCTTCGGTTCTGTGAACATTCCCCACTCCGCTATCGGAGCGATATCCAATCTTTTTTCCATAGTTATGTAGTTTATATCATTTATATTTTCTGCTTGTTGTCCCAGATCCTTCACTTCGTTCAGGATGACAATAAAGTTATCTGATAATCCTTTTGATTCTGTTGGCTTCCTCGATGAGAGACCTGACGGACTCCGCGTCGTCTTCCGAAATGGCATCCCTGAACTGCTTCATCTTGTCGATATATGTGTCTATGACCTGCAGCACATTGTCCCGGTTCTGGCTGAAAATCGGCACCCACATGTCCGCATTGCTCTTTGCCAGCCTGACAGTGGACGAAAAGCCGCCTGAAGCAAGGTCGAAGATATGCTTCTCGTTCTTCTCCTTGTCCAGCACCGTAAGTGCAAGGGCAAAGGATGTGACATGGGAAATGTGCGAGACATAGGCCACATGCACATCATGGTTCGAGGCATTCATATATATCTGTCTCATATTCAATGTGTCATACAGTCTTCCGACAAGCCTCACCGAAGCGGGGTCGGACTCATGGCTGTCACAGATGATGCACGCCCTGCCGTCGAACAGCCCCGGCATTGCAGCCCATGGCCCTGAATATTCTGTACCGGCCATCGGATGAGTGGCTACATACCGGCTGCGCATCGGATGATAATGGACCGCCTCCACCAGCGACTCCTTGGTGGAACACACATCCATCACCGTCTTCTTCGCCCCCTCCTGAGACGAAAAAATGTCCAGGATCTCCGGAAGCATCTTCACTGCCGCACCCACAGGGACGGCAATGACCACGACATCGCTTTGGGCGACGCATTCGCCGAACGGAACCACCCTGTCCACAAGCCCTATCTTGGCTGCAGCGGCTGCATTGACAGGATCAGACTCGACGCCCAAGACCTCCGACGCAAAGCCCCTGCGTTTCAGGTCTATCGCCATCGAACCGCCTATCAGTCCGAGACCTATAATACCTACTGTAATCTTTGCCTTCTCCATATCACTGCCCAAATCTCACAATGTCACTATCTTCTGCAGTCTTCCATATGCATCTTCCAGCACCTCAGGCTTGGCACAGAGAGAAATCCTCACATAGTTTTCCCCATTCTTCCCGAATATCAGTCCCGGAGTGATGAATACACCTGCCCCATACAGGGCAGCATCAGACACATTTTCGCTGCGTGTCTTCTCTGACGCTCCGTCATGGACATCCGGCTTGCCCGGGCATCCGGCAGCATTCCAGCCTTTCACCAATGGATTGTCTACCCCCACTTTTCCCCAGAGGAAAAGCCCTGAAGAAGCCTTGTCATATTCTGCCCCTATCAGATCGAAGATTCTGCCTGCAAGCTTCCTTCTGCGCCTGTATTCCGCATTGAGACTTCTGAACCATTCAGGTCCCTGTCCTAAAGCTGCCACTGCAGCCAGCTGCAACGGGCGGAACATTCCTGAATCCATCTGGCTCTTCACTTTAAGGATTTCCGCTACCACATCAGCCGCAGCAGCCACCATACCGATTCTCCATCCCGACATGTTGTGCGCCTTGCTCAACGAATTCAATTCAAGGCAGCATTCCCTGGCCCCAGGCACAGACAGGATTGACAGAGGGTTGTCATTCAGGATGAAACTGTACGGGTTGTCATTGCATATCATTATCCCATGCCTGCGTCCGAAATCCACAAGCTTTTCATACAGTTCCATTGTGGCAGCAGCCCCTGTCGGCATATTCGGATAATTGGTCCACATGAGCTTCACCCCGTCGAGGTCCATGGATTCGAGGGCATCGAAATCCGGCATCCATCCCTCATCTTCTTTAAGGTCATATGTCAATATCTCAGCCTCAGCGAGTTTGGATGCTGAAGTGTATGTCGGATAACCCGGATCAGGCACAAGCACCTTGTCCCCTTTGTCGATAAATGCAAGGGAAATCAGAAGGATTCCCTCTTTGGAGCCGACCAGGGGCTGGATTTCTTTCGACGGGTCCAGCTCCACCCCGTAGTATCTTGCATACCAGTCAGCAAAGGCCTGTCTGAGCTCCGGTATACCCACATAACTCTGGTACGCATGCATCCCGGGGAGCTTCGCCGCCTCTGTCAAAGCATCCACGGCAGCAACTGGCGGCATCCCGTCAGGCGCACCTATGCCGAGGTTGATGATACCTGCCTGCCCCGCAGACTTTCTTGCGGCATCCAGCGACGCCACCTCCTTCAGTTTGCGCGAGAAATAATATTCACGGACAGATTCTGTCCTTTTTGCCGGTCTGATTATCATAGTATCATTATTTTAACCCTGTTGAATCATATGGCGGACACATATTCCCCCAAAGTGTCGAAATCCTCCATCAGCGGACGGACAGCCGATATGGCCTGGAGATATTTCACATAGCTGTCGAACTTGATGTCCACATAGAAGAAATACTGCCATTCCCTGCCAGGGATAGGGAGAGACTGTATCCTGGTCAGGTTCATGCCGTAGAACGACAGGATAGTCAGGACATGGGCAAGAGAGCCCGAAGTATGCGGAAGAGTAAAACAAAGGGAGACTTTGTTGACCGCCTCCTGAGGCACCTGCAAGGCATTGTCGAGAATCAGGAATCTTGTGAAATTCTGTTTGTAGGTCTCTATTCCGGGCGCTATGATCTCAAGCCCGTAAAGTTCTGCCGCCAGAGACGAGGCCACTGCACCGACTCCATGCAGCTGCTCCTTTGCTATGTCGGCTGCACTCTTGGCCGTGTCCTCCGATTCCACAAGCCTGATATGAGGATACCTGCTGAAGAAAGGTCTTGTCTGGTTGATTGCCATGTAGTGAGAACGGACTTCCTTGATATCGTCGATGGTCTGTCCCGGAAGCACCATAAGGTTCTGTTCGATGCGCAGGAATATCTCGCCCTTGATCTTGACCCTGTATTTCCTGAGGAGCTCGAAATTGGGGAGGAGTCCTCCGGATACGGTGTTCTCTATCGCCATGACGGCGGAATCTGCACGCCCCTCGGCCATGCTCTTGTACAGGTCGTCGAATGTCGCGCATTCCACTATTCCCGGGGTCTCACCATAACGCGCATAAAACTTTCTCGCAGCCTGCTCGTGGAAACAGCCGCTGTAACCCTGAATCGCCACTTTCCTGATATGTTCCATTTTCCGTAAAAACAAAAAGGCTGTCCGGGTGTCCGGACAGCCTTGATTATCTATATTTCAACGCTTGCTTGCAATACACGACTTCCAGACTATACCCTTTTTTGAGAATAGAAATAAAAAAAGCTAAATCGGAAATCGTTTCTTGTCATAACGGCTGCAAATATACAAATTTTTTAAGAATGTCAGACAATTCTGCGAGAAATTAGACAGTCATGATATCTTTTTCCTTTGCAGCGCAGAGCTCGTCCACTTTCTTGCCGAAAGCATCCGTCTCTTTCTGGACATTCTGCTCGTAATCCTTCTGGACATCCTCAGGAAGACCTTCCTTCTGGGCTTTCTTGAGGGCATCGATGGCATCCCTGCGGGCATTGCGGACAACCACCTTTGCATTCTCTCCCGCTGATTTCACTTTCTTGATCAGCTCTTTGCGGCGCTCCTCGGTAAGAGGCGGTACGACGCAGCGGATGCTTTCTCCGTTGTTCTGCGGAGTCAGGCCGAGGTTGGCATCGATGATCGCCTTCTCGATGGCAGGTATCATCTTCTTCTCCCAAGGCTGTATCAGGATGGTCTTGGCATCGGGAGCTGTAACGGAAGCCACCTGTGGGACAGGGGTCGGAGTGCCATAATAGTCGACAACGACATTATTAAAAATCAATGTATTGGCCTTGCCGACACGATAAGTCTTGAGGTCCTCTTCGAGGAACTTGACTGCATCGGACATCTTGACCTTTGCAGAATCAAGGATTTCTTTTGCTTTTTCTAACATATTATATTACAGTTTAAATTTATTTCTGATTTAAGGATGCTACACATGCACTACAGTCCCGACTTTTTCTCCCCTGAGAAGAGAGGTAAGATTGCCTTTCGCGTTCATGTCAAACACGATAATCGGCATATTCCCTTCCCGGCACAGTGCAAAGGCGGTCTGGTCCATCACTTTCAGATGGTCCTCCAGAGCCTTGTCAAAAGTCAGCTCGTCGTATTTCACTGCAGACGGGTCCTTTTCAGGATCGGCTGTATAGACCCCGTCCACCCTCGTGCCTTTGAGAAGGGCATCGGCCTTGATCTCCAAAGCCCTGAGGGCTGCTCCTGAATCAGTTGTGAAAAACGGGTTGCCTGTACCGCCGGCTATAAGGGCAACTCCTCCCCTTTCGAGAACAGCGACTGCGTCATCCCTCATGTAATACCGCGCGACAGGCATCATCGGAGTGGCAGTGAATACTTCTGCCTCGACTCCTGCAGACCTGAGAGCCATCGCCAGGCCGAGGGAATTGATCACCGTGGCAAGCATCCCCATCTTGTCGCCGTTTACGCGGTCAAACCCTTTGCCGACACCTGAAAGGCCTCTGAAAATATTCCCTCCTCCTATCACTATCGCCACCTGAAGACCTTCCTTTACAGCGGATGCAATCTCGTCCGCATATCTTGCGAGCCATTCCTCGTCTATCCCTTTTCCTCCCGGGCCACCGAGGCTTTCTCCGCTGAGTTTCAGCAGAACTCTTTTATACATACTTCGATTTTTTAGAAATTCAATTAAACAAAAGTATCGAATTATTATGAATCTTGCAAAAAAGAATATAAATTTGCAGTGCTAAAGGAAAACTGAACAAAAATTAAGCTTACAATATGGCAAACATTTTCACATCTTCAATAGGCAAGAAGCTCATTATGAGCATCAGCGGCCTGTTCCTGATCATCTTCCTTCTACTTCATCTGACAATCAACTTTTTCTCTGTCATTGATTCATGTACCGGGAATTTCGGCAGTCCTGACGGACTCTTTGCCCTTGGATGTGAATTCATGTCCACTCCTATAGTAACCATCATGGTTCCGGTGCTTGCATTCGGGTTTATCATTCATATCATATATGCATGCTACCTGACATACTGCAACATCCAGACAAGAGGAGGATACAACCGTTACGAAGTGGCAAGCAAGGCCAGGACTGAAAGCTGGGCATCCAAGAACATGCTGGTGCTCGGAATCATCGTGCTCGGTCTCATCGCCCTCCATCTGACCCATTTCTGGGACGAGATGCAGCTCAAGGAATTCATGGGACAGGAAGCTACCGACCCTTATCTCCTTCTCACCACCACTTTCGGACACTGGTGGATGGTAGTGCTTTACATAGTCTGGTTCGCTGCCCTGTGGTTCCATCTTACCCATGGCTTCTGGAGCGCATTCCAGACCATCGGCTGGAGCAACAAGCTTTGGGAGAAGAGACTCAAGGTCATCGGCTACATTTTCGCGACAATCATATTCCTTGGATTCACGACAGTTGCAATAAACGGATTCATCCAGGCAATGTAGAATCCTGACAGAAAGATAGCGAACGGCTGGCCGGATGACGGTCAGCCGTTCTTTTTTTGCGTCCTGACCGGCCGGACGCAGAAGACCACACCATATTACAAACATTTAAAACTTACAGAACATGAAGACCAAAAGATTTTTCCTTCAGGAGAACGAACTTCCCACACAATGGTATAACATACAGGCGGACATGATCAACAAGCCTATGCCGCTGCTCAATCCTGCCACAAGGGAGCCTCTGAAGCCGGAAGACCTCTATCCTATTTTTGCAGAGGAGCTATGCAGGCAGGAACTAGACCAGACACACCGATACATAGACATTCCGGAACCTGTCCAGGAGATGTACAGATACTACAGGTCCACCCCTCTGGTCAGGGCATACGGGCTCGAAAAGGCACTTGACACGCCTGCGCACATCTATTTCAAGAACGAGAGCGTGAGCCCTGTCGGTTCGCACAAGCTGAATTCTGCTATTGCACAGGCGTATTACTGCAAACAGGAAGGTGTCACCAATGTCACCACAGAGACAGGAGCTGGACAATGGGGCACTGCCCTGTCATATGCGGCAAAGGTATTCGGACTGGAAGCAGCTGTCTATCAGGTGAAAATAAGCTACGAGCAGAAACCGTACAGGAGAAGCATGATGCAGGTGTTCGGGGCACAGGTGACTCCTTCCCCTTCCATGTCCACCCGTGCAGGGAAAGACATTCTGACAGTGAATCCCAATTATCAGGGCTCTCTCGGGACAGCTATTTCAGAAGCGGTGGAACTCGCAAGGATGACTCCCGGATGCAAATATACTCTCGGGTCCGTAATGAGCCATGTTTCCCTGCACCAGACTGTGATAGGTCTTGAAGCGGAAAAGCAGATGGAAATGGCTGGAGAGTATCCAGATACGGTCATCGCATGCTTCGGAGGAGGGTCGAATTTCGGAGGGATAGCCTTCCCGTTCATGAGACACAAGATACTTGAAGGTAAAAAGACGAGGTTCATAGCGGCTGAACCAGCATCATGTCCTAAGCTGACAAAAGGCAAATTCGAGTATGACTTCGGTGACGAGACAGGCTACACTCCGCTTCTGCCGATGTTTACTCTCGGGCACAAGTTCGCGCCTGCCAATATCCATGCTGGAGGATTGAGATACCATGGAGCAGGAGTCATCGTGTCACAGCTGATGAAAGACGGATATATGGAAGCCGTGGACATCAAACAGCTCGATTCATTCAAGGCAGGATGCCTGTTTGCCAAGGCTGAAGGCATCATACCTGCCCCGGAGTCATGCCACGCCATAGCGGCCACTGTCAATGAAGCGCTCAAATGCAAGGAAGCAGGCGAAAGCAAGGTGATTCTGTTCAATCTTTCAGGGCACGGGCTGATGGACATGTCCGCCTACGACCAGTATCTCGCCGGGAACCTCGCCAACTACAGCTATAACGGTTGATAATACTGCTCCATATTATCTACGAATCATTTATAACATAGTCTATTCAGTATGTTTAATGTATTTTATATCATAACGGGTATAAATCAGTCTTGGTATCACTATTTATACCCAATATGGTATAATAAGGGGACATGAACGGATAAGCAGGTTAAATGTCTGAAATCTATCCGTATATGGGTGAATTTTCCTATATTTGCACGATTTTAAACTATTCATATATCATGTGTATTCCGAAATCAGCCGCCGCATTCATGGCGGCAGCCATATTCTGCATGGCATTTTCTTTCACTGTATCTGCACAACAGGGTACTCCTGACACCGGCGACGGGAAAAGTTTTTCTTCACAGAACTGGTATATTTCCGCATCAGTCGGAGAACAGTGGCTGCTGAAAGGCAGCCAGAACGGATGGCATTTCGTCGGAAAACTGAATGCGGGGACATGGTTCGACTCATGGAACGGTATAAAGATAAACGCCCAGGGCGGCAGCAGGAAACTCGCCGGGAACAGTTCTGCCCTGTATTTTTCCACCGGTGTGGACTATACGCTCAACCTGCTGCGAATCTTTGGCGACTATGAGCCTGACACTCCTTTCAACTTCAGCCTTTCCGCCGGACCTGCATACAATATCATCAATTATCCTGGCAAAAACTGCAAGTACACACATACTGTATCCATCAACCTCGGGCTGAATGCAGGATATGACTTTTCTCCACATTGGGGGATATTCGGAGAGATAATGTCCTATGGCATGGACAGGTTCTACAAAGACTCCGGTATTCCCGTGTTCTTCAGGTTCGACTGGACTGTCGGCCTCAGGTACAGATTCACAAGACATGCATATTCCACCTCCAGGGCACAGAAGACGGCTGCAGCCATAAACGATCTCAAGGCAAATATGGAAGCTCTGGAACGCAGCATGTCCGAGGCTGAGGAGAAAGAATCAAGCAGGGTTATCATTGCGCCTGAAGATGTGGCTGCTTCCGTGGATATATATTTTGATGAATACAGTTCCTTCATCAGCAATGAACAGAGGAAAAAGATAGACGCCATCGGAAGCTGGATGAAAGAAAACCCGGGCTTTTCCGTAAACATCATAATATTCAGCGACGGGAAATACGGTTCGAAGGCAGATGAAATTCTCCGCAACTCCAGAGCCGATGTAATCCGCGACCTTCTGACCGGACAGTACGGCATAACCGAAGACCGCATCCAGTCTTTCGGCTCGGAAGAAGCTGGCTACAAGAACCTTTCAGGATGCAATGCGAAAATCATTTTCTCAAGGTAAACATTTCCAGGCATGAACAAACTCAACAAATTCATCAGGAGCAGCGCCGGCAGGAAATTCTATAATTTCGCCTACTGCTGGGGAGCATGTTTCGTGATACTCGGGGCAGTGTTCAAGATCGCACATATGCCATATGACAGCGTCCTGCTCATGATCGGGCTTTTCACCGAGGTGTTCATCTTCTTCATATCGGGATTCGACTACCCGGCTGAAGAATACAAATGGGAAAAAATCTTTCCTGCCCTCGGGCGCGACTCAGTCGGTGACAAGACCGACATGCATGCCGTCGAAGAAGCTGAAAAAGCCTATAAAGAAAAGGTGGAACAGCTCAAGGCCAGCATAGATGACATGCACAAGGCATATGCCGAACAGACAGCTCTCATCAACACCCTGTCAAGCAAAATCAAGCCGGAAGCCTTCGAAGAACTGATGAAGGAAACAGAGGAAACGGCTGCGCTTCTCAAAGAGATGAACACGAGGTTCAGCGCAATCCTTTCTTCAATGGGACATAAACAGGACAGCAATGGCAGGCTATAGACTCCCTCCAAGGCAGAAGATGATAAATTTAGTATATATCATCCTTATTGCCATGCTGGCCATCAACATTTCCGCCGATACCTTGGACACTTATTCCCTTCTGGAACGGGATTCCGGGAAAAGGGTGGCTATCATTATGGAAAGCAACGGCATACAGAGAGATGCCATATCCGGGGAGATGGGCGCTGCTGCCAGCATTATAGATTCTGCTGTGAATTCCGTTACGGAATTCATGGACGGTCTAAAGGAAGAAATCGCAAAAGAAGCCGACAAGAAGAAATACACATCTGCAGACGGTCTGAAAGCCAAGGACAATCTGGATGCTGTCCCGGATGTGATGCTGTCGGCATTAAGGCCGCAAGGACATGTCCTCAAAGAAAAGATTGACAGTCTTAAAGATCTGATGCTGTCTTTTGCGGAAACAGAAACTGCGAGAGAAAACATCAACGGCTATCTGTCCCTGGAAGCAACTGACAACCATACATCCTGGGAAAAGGAGACATTCAGGAGCATGCCGGCAATAGGAGGCATCGCATACCTGAACAGTCTCCAGGAAGCCATTCTGCTTTCTGAAGCGGAAATCCTGAAAGGGTTCCATGAATTGCGAGAAATTCCGGGAACTGCAACTGCCCCTGCGCAGAAAATTCCAGAAGACAGCAGATATGTCCTCATAAACAAAGGCCAAAAAATCATCAATGCCGACGGGACTTTAGATGTGCCTGTCGTATATGCAAGACCTGCTGCAGAAAGCGTCATCTACGCCGGATATGACAATCAGGTGGACATAATGTCTGTAGGAATAGATATGCAGGACATAGAGTTCTCTGTCAAGGGCGGACGAGGATGGCTTGACAACGGAAGATACTTCATCAGACCGGACAGCCATGCAGATGAAGTCTATCTGACAATGAGATCTTCCAGGAATCACAGGAAAATCATCGGTGAACAGAGATTCACCGTGAACGAACTTCCTCTTCCTTCACCTGAAATAATCGCGGAAAAGGACGGGGAAACAGTAAGGTATGCCGGGAATGTCCCGATAAGGGCTGCCGGACTTGCAGGCTTCCTGAAGGTTGAAGCCAGGATAGAGACACCTGTCCATCTGTCATTCACAATCCTCGGTTTCGAGACCGTGCTTATCAAACAGGAAGGGGGAAATGTATTTTCAGCCTCTTCGGACGGAAGTTTCTTTTCTTCCGAGCAGAAAGAACTGCTGAAGAATGCCGAACCCGGAGACAAGATATATATCACATCGGTGTTAGCCAAAGCACCGGGAGATGACAGCACTGTTCAGCTGCCGCCGATCAATGCCCCTGTATATTGAACGGCGATATCCTGTCCTTGAGCCAGGCGGAGACTTCAGCAGGGAGAAGTGGAGAAAGACGCTCATATACGGAAGCATTATAGCTGTTGAGCCATTCCGCTTCTTCCTGTGTTATCATTGACTTCACTATCGGAGAAGTATCTATATGACAGACCGTCAAGGTCTTGAATCGGCGCCATTCCCCGAAACTGTTTGTCCCGGCATCTTCGCACAGCAGGATATTTTCATGGCGGACACCATGCTGACCCTGTCTGTATATGCCAGGCTCATCCGATGTCACCATGCCAGGGAGAAGCGGCTGGCTGTTGAAATCCTGTCTGATGCTCTGCGGACCTTCATGCACACCGAGATAGAAGCCGACACCATGGCCTGTCCCATGCCCGAAATTGCGTCTTGCCTTCCAAAGTGCATTCCTCGCCAAGACATCCAGCTGGCATCCTGCAGTACAGGCAGGAAATACCGCCATGGAAAGCTGGATCATCCCTTTGAGCACAAGGGTGTAATCCTCCATCTCAAGGGAAGTGCATTCCCCGAGGGGGACTGTTCTCGTAATATCGGTAGTGCCGAAACAGTACTGGCCGCCTGAATCCACGAGATACAGGCCGTGGTTTTCAAGCACTGACGAGCCATGGACAGGGGTGCTGTAATGCGGAAGAGCCGCATTCGGACCATATGCCGAGATAGTGGCGAAACTGTCACCGCGATAACCTTCTATCCTGGAACGGAATTCACCCAGCTTCACCGCCGCATCCCATTCAGTAACCCTGTCACCTGCCTTGACCCGGGTATCTAGCCAGTGCAGGAAGCATTCCATGGCAACTCCATCCTGGAGATAGACTTCTTCCATGGACGCAATCTCCGTAGCATTCTTCACCGCCTTGCGCAAAGCCACAGGAGATTTTCCCGTCATGATTCCGTCCAGCCCGAAAATGCCCGTGACATATCTGTACATATGGTCATTCATCGCGGACGGGTCTATGAACATTCTGCCTGCCTCCTGATCCATGGCTGCCAGACGGACTCCGGTCTCGTCATAGCTGCATATCTCCACACCGTCTGACCTGAGCTCCTCGAAACTGTCCACGGTATCCTGGTCGGGAATCCTGGCATTGTCTTTCTGCACAAACCATATGATGTCGTCCGCCGACACATACAGATACGAAATCACGAACGGATTATACTCTATGTCGCTGCCCCTGACATTCAGGAGCCATGCTACCTCGTCTAAAGAAGACAACAGAATGGAAGTGCAGCCATTGTCTTTGAGGAAATCCCTCAACCACCTGATTTTGTCCTGTCTGGACTCTCCTGCATCATCCTCCCCGATAGTCACTATCGGAGACACGGGAATCCTCGGCCTGTCAGTCCAGAGCGAGTCAAGCATGTCAGGAACATCCACCACCTTGCAGATTCTGTCATCCTGGGCAGACGCGACTGCCTTTTCTATCTCCCTGACATAAGAAACGGACATGCAGGTCCCGTCCACCGCAACAATCCCTGCCCTTCCGGCAAGCCATTCAGGGATGGTGACAGAATCGGGCTGCCTTGTCTTGTGAAGTTCTATGCCTGTACCCTGAAGCTGTTCCAGAGCCTGGATGAAATATCTGGAGTCTGTCCAAAGTCCGGCATGGTCGGCAGTTATCACTATATCTCCTGCCTCTCCAGTAAATCCGGACACCCATTGCACTGCCTGCCATCTCGGAGCAGGATATTCGCTCGAATGAGGGTCGGATGCCCCTATCACAACCGCATCCCACCCGTTGTCCGCCATCATTCTTCTGATAGCCTGGACTCTTTCAAAGTAGATGTTGCCCATATGCCGGTTATTGTGGTGTTATCTTTCCCACAGGTCCTCATCCCATTCAGGGGATATGTACGGACCCTCGTGGTCTATCTCAAAAGCAAGGTATGTTATCTGTATGCCCTGCGCAAGATATTGAGACTCGTAGAATGTCTGCACCTCGAACAGGGCGTCCACAGCGTCCCGTCCGCAGACTGACGACATACGGCTCGAATAGAGGTCTGCCCTGTCTTTCCCGTAAATGTCCGTGGCTGCCGCCAGAATCTTCAGGGAATTCTGTCTTGCCATTGCAAGAGAATACTCATGGAGATAGCGGCTGTCAGTCTTCAGATGGACAATTCCGCCTTTCTTGAGCATTTTCCTGTATCTTTCCATGAAAAGAGGTGAAGTGAGCCTCTTCTTTTCCCTGTGAATCTGAGGGTCTGCGAAAGTTATCCATATCTCCGATATCTCATCTTCCGCAAAAAGGGATGTGATGAACTCTATCCTCGTCCTGAGAAATGCGACATTCGGCAATGAATTCTCCTCCGCATATTTTGCCCCTTTCCAGAGACGCGCTCCCTTGATATCCACCCCGATATAGTTGCACTGGGGATTGCGCAAAGCCAGATCGATGGTATATTCGCCCTTGCCGCATCCCAGCTCAACGACTATCGGATGTCCGTTGCCGAACACCTTGTCCGCCCAATGCCCTTTCAGCGGATGGTCAGTGCCGAACACTTCCTCCGTCTTGGGCTGCACCAGACACCTGAATGTCTCATTCTCCTTGAATTTCCTCAACTTGTCCTTTCCCATATTACAGCGATGATAGGTTCCTGTTGCTATCTTCCTTGTCGACCCTTAACCCGAGTCCCCTGAATCCTTTGACACTCTCTTCTCCGTCCACTTTCACTGACATCTCCCAGCGGCCGTACTCAGAAGGGACAAAACCGAGTCTGTACGGGAAATCATACCCCTTGGTGAAATATCCTGAATCCGACCAGCCCGCGATATCCATATACACAGTCTCCGAATATGACGCTCCTGCAGGAGAGACGAGCTCTATCTCGAACGGCAAGTCATGCAAATCCATGAACGAACTTTCCGGACTGTCTATCCTTGTATAGAAGCTGATTGAATACACCGATGACGAATCGTCCAGCATGAGCGTGAAACTGTATCTTCCGTCCTCGCCCCTGTCTACCTGCGGCACAAATGTCTCATATGAAGCAGGGGCGGAACATGCAGCTGCTACTGATGCCAGCAAAGCGATGCATGATATGAGGGACAGCCTCATTGCCCGGCTTCCTCCTGTCTCGGGCGGACTTTCTTAGGTCCCCTGTCCTTCTGTCCTCCCCTCTGCTGTCTGTCCTGCTGGCCTCCTTTGGCTCTCTGACGGTTGTTCCTGTTACGGTTCCCCTTGTGTTTCCTCCTGGTCTCGTCAAATCTGGTGATGCTGTCATCCCCCACGGCAGAAATGAACTCAGGAGTGTTCTGCACAGGCTCACTCTTCAAGGATTCCGGCTTCTGCCCGCTCCTGTTCATCCTGATAATCTCCTTGACCTCCGATGCCGGAAGAGGATAAAGATTGGCGAATGAAGACTGGTCATATGAAAAATACATGGTCTCCTTGAGGATATCGGTCTTCATCAGGTAGGCAAGGCCATCCTCAAGCTCCAAAGGTCCGTTCAGTTTAGGGATTCTCGACTGGGCATCCATATATACTGCGGTCTCATAATTGAGGCAGCATTTCAGTTTACCGCACTGGCCGGCAAGCTTCTGCGGATTGAGGGACAGGTCCTGTACCCTTGCAGATGTCGTGGTGATGGACTGGAAGCTGGAGATATAATTGGAGCAGCACAGTTCCCTGCCGCATACTCCCAGACCGCCTATCAGCCCAGCCTCCTGCCGCGCACCTATCTGCTTCATCTCAATCCTGATATGGAACTCTTCCGCGAAGACCTTTATCAGCTGGCGGAAATCCACCCTGCCGTCCGCAATGTAATAGAAAATAGCCTTGGTCCCGTCTCCCTGGAACTCCACATCGCCTATTTTCATCTCAAGCCCCATCTCGGCAGCTATCTGGCGCGACCTGATCATCGTCTCGTGCTCCCTCGCTATGGCTTCCTGCCATTTCTCTATATCGAAGACCTTGGCCTTGCGATATATCTTCTTCAGGTCTGGCGAGGCAGTGTCAATCCTTTTGCACCTCATCTGCCGGGAAACAATCGGCCCCTCAAGAGTGACTATCCCGAGATCATGCCCTGTCGCCGCCTCCACAACCACGAGATCCCCCATCTTCACAGTCTGCCCTGAAGCATTGACATATATCCCTTTACGGGTGTTCTTGAACCTTACTTCAAAATAATTCTTGACCTGCTCCTGCCTGACCCCCGGAAGCCAGTCATAGACCTCCAGTTTGCAGCATCCCTGACGGTAGCCGCATTTCAGCTCCCCTTCATCTGTCCGCTCCACTACGCAGCCACGGGAACAGTCGAATTTCTTGATCTCATTATCTGCATTCATAATCAAACACTTATATATATTCTGTCCACAAGGTCGCAAAAGACGATCTTGGCATTGACATTCCTGTCAATCAGACCTGCCGCCGAGTCAAAATAGCCCGACACCTTGCTGCAGAAACTGTCACGGACCCTGGAGGCGACATCAGCAAAGAAAAGCCGGTCTTCAGCCGACGCATAGGCAATCGCATCCATTCCGCATCTTATCATGTAAATCTTTCTTATGCAATCTTCCGCAAAGATACAAAAAGCTCTCTGCTTTTCCCTTGAAGACAAGGCAGATATCCTTTCCCCTACCTCCAGGGCCCCGAGAAGATTCCTTGACAATGAAGACTGTATCAAATCCTTGAACATCTCCATGTATTCGCTGTACTCAGCCCTCTCTCCGAGCATCTCCAGGGCTGCACCTATGCTGCCTCCGCTCACACTGGCAAGAGACCGGGCCTGCTCCTCGGACACCGAGAATGCAGAATGCAGAGTGGCGGCCACCTGGTCCTTGGACAGAGGGGATATACGGAAGCTCTGGCATCTCGAAAAGATGGTCTGCAGGACCTTCTCCGGAGAATGGGTGATGAGAAGGAACAATGTGTTCTCAGGCGGTTCCTCCACGACTTTCAGGAGTCTGTTGGCCGCTTCCGCATTCATCTTTTCCGGAAGCCATATCACAATCGCCCTGCTGCCGCCTTCAACCGGGCTCAAAGTCAGTTTGTCGAGAATAGACTTGGCCTCCGCCACTGCGATATTGCCGGATTTCCCTTCAATCCCGAGAGCTGCATAAAGCTCGTTTTCAAGGAAATACGGATTTGCCAGGACAAGTTCTCTCCAATATGTCAGATAGGACTCGGACACGGGCTTGTCTGAAGCGCTTACCTTGGACCCTGAGTTCACAGGAAAGACGAAATGCAGATCAGGATGAATCAGTCTGGATATTTTTCTGCAGGAGGGGCACTCGCCGCATGAGTCCCCGTCCCGTCTGTTCTGGCAGTTGAGATACTGGAAATAAGCCAGAGCCATGGGCAGTCCACCGCAGCCTTCATTCTCGTAAAACAGCATCGCATGAGCCACGCGGCCGCTGTCCGCCATGCCTCTCAGCGCCCTTTTGACATCGTCATTGCCCGGTATGTCTGCAAATCTCATTATGACAATCTGTTTCCTACATAATAGGCGACTTCTGCCAGATAATCCTTATCCTTACAATCTTCAATGACAGAAAGCGAATCCACTGCATCCCTGATATATTCCCCGAGCTTTCGGGTCGCATATTCGATCCCTCCGTTCTTCCGGACGAACTCGATTATCTCATCCCTGTATGAAGGTATGGAATGAATCTCCCTGACCTTGCCGCGGACAGCATCTGCCTCTGCCGGAGATACATTCATCATCGCCCCGAGAAGAGGCAAGGTTATTTTCTGTTCAAGGATATCCACGCCTACAGGCTTGCCGACCTGGGAAGAAGACGGAGAATAGTCGAAAATGTCATCCCTGATCTGGAAAGCCATTCCGAGCGAGACTGCATATGTGCGCACTGCCTTCTCCACTTCTTCCGGCGCATTCACGGAAATTGCCGCCGACACCGCAGCCGCCTCGAAAAGGGATGCTGTCTTGTTGAATATTATCCTGTTGTAGTCGCTCTCCCCGGTGTCGCATGTCCCGGCCTTCTGCAGCTGGAGCATCTCCCCTTCCGCCAGATCGCTCAATGTCTTTGAAAAGATACGGATAACCCTGTTGTCGAGTGCAGTCCCGCTGCTGAGAATACCCTCCATCGCCTTGACAAGCCAGAAATCCCCGACAAGGACAGATACGGAAGGTCCCATCAGAGACTTTATGGTAGGCACTCCCCTCCTCTGGTCGCTGTTGTCAGCCACATCATCATGCAGCAGGGTTGCGTTATGCAGCAGTTCAGCAGCTGCAGCATAGCTTATGCTTGCCTCAGTGACATTGCCCCCGGAGCAGGCCCTGGCTATAAGAATGGAGAGAAGCGGCCGAAGCTGCTTCCCTGAATGGGCTATTATTCTGGCATTGGTGGAATTGAGAATATCTATGTCACTTCTCAGGAGTTCCGAGATCTTAGCCTCCACCCGCTTCCAGTCATCCCCGAGATATTCCTTTATACTCTTCAGATCCATCTATTTCCCGCCTCCGAAAAGGAACGCGACAGAAAGGGTGAATCCTCCGAAGTTGCTGGACGAGAACGAGTTTCTTAGGAACGGGACAAAACCGTCCTGCATTGACTCGGCAGCATTGGAAAGAGGTCCGAGATTCCAGTTGTAGCGTCCGATTACCTGAAATCTCCACAATTCAAGACCTATACCCAACCCGAGGCCGTATTCGAACCTGTTGAGTCCGTCCCACGAATTCTTCTGTGTGAACATGTCCACTGCCGCAAGCTGGTTGTTCAGCGCATAACCTATATATGGGGTGACATCAAGGAATGGGCGGAATAAAAGCAGATCCGGTCCCCACTGGAAAGACACAGGCAGCTCAAGATACCCCATGCGGATATCGAACTGCTGCGGATCCAGCTTGGCTCCCTTGACATGATACATGAGGGACGGCTGGATGGAGAACCCGAGAGGAAGGTCCAGCTTGTATGTGAAACCTGCGTGCCACTGTGTCATGGACGCCCTGTTCATGTCGCTTATCCTCGATGTGGAGAAAGTCATTCCTCCGATGACCCCGTAACGGCTCTGCGCCACAGAATCAATTGCCCCTGCCATCATAAGAGCAGAGGCAACCACAACTATCAGAAATCTTTTCATTTTACAGCAATGAATCCAGTTTCTTTGCGATGTCTGCCTTGGAAGCAGCGCCGACCATCCTGTCCACGAGTTCCCCGTTCTTGAAGAAAAGCAGGGTAGGGATATTCCTTATGCTGTATTTCACAGGGACATCCTCGTTCTCGTCCACATTGCATTTGCCGATGACCACCTTGCCCTCATATTCTCCGGCAAGTTCCTCAACTACAGGGGCGATCATCCTGCACGGTCCGCACCATGTTGCCCAAAAATCCACCATAACAGGCATTCCGCCTCCAATTATCTCTGCAAAATTTGCATCTGTTACAATCTTTTCCATAATCGAATTTATCTAAAAATGTTCCGGCTACAAATATAACATTTATAATCGGAAAAGTAATTACTCTATCTTCAGTTCCGCTCTACCGGCAGGTCATCTTGACTGCTGGCCGGTTCCATGCGCATAATGGGTCGGGGACTGGCCCTTCTTGACAGGATGGACAATCATTGCCGGCTCATCCTTGTATTTGGCATACATCAGCAGGAATATGCCGATGAGTATGAACGGGATACTCAAAAGCTGGCCCATATTGAGCAGCATATCCTTCTCGAATCCCACCTGAGGCTCCTTGATGAACTCTATCAGGAAACGCATGCCGAAAAGCACTATGAAGAATATCCCGATAAATGTGCCTCTTCTGATGTCTTCCAGCTTGTAGCGGTACATCCCCAAGAGAATCAGTCCGAGAATCAGATAGCTCAGCGCCTCGTATATCTGCGTCGGATGATGCGGAACGGTCTCCCCTGCCCTCAGGAAAATGAAGCCCCACGGAAGCGAGGTGACATCCCCGTATATCTCCGAATTGAAAAGATTCCCGAGACGGATGAACATCCCGGCGAAACATACCGGTATGCAAAGATGGTCAAGCATCCACAGGAAATCGAAATCATATTTCCTTCCGTAATGGCGGGCAAACCACCACATCGCTATAATAAGCGCGATTGTACCTCCATGGCTGGCCAGACCGCCCTTCCACGGCATGAAAATCTCCCAGAAGCCTTTCCAGCTGCCGAAATAATAGTCAGGCTGATAGAAGATGCAGTGTCCGAGCCTTGCGCCCACTATAGTGCCGATAAGCAAGGTATAAAGCAGAGGGTCAAGCAGCTGCACCGGCACCCCTTCCCTCTTGAAGAACCACTTGAAGATGAACCATCCGAGCACGAACCCTGCCACGAAAAGAATCGAATACCACCTGATCGACACAGAGCCTATATGGAATATCTCCGGATTGACATTCCAGTTTACAAAAAGAAAATCCAGCATAGAGTTATGTATTTACATTATCTTCTTCCAAAACCAACAGCTGGCAAAGGTACAGAATTTTTCCATATAATGGGAATGATACCCCAAAGAGTGTTGCAAATGGCTTAAATTCATCTTATCTTTGCGTCTGTCAGGAAACTGACGCACATATTGATAAAGTGTTACGCCTTATCCTTGAATAGGAATCTGGAAAATTTCATTTGACCAAGGAGAGCAACACTCGTCACCTTGTTATGGATATGATGTCCGCATCATAATCTTACGGGTGTGGGGTATTGTTTATTTGGTCAAAGGTATTCCAGAACCTCTATTCAGATAAACGCTAAGCTCCACACTTTTTATTTACGGACAGCCACATTGGAGCTATGGGGCAACATATCACTCACACCATGAAAAAATTAGTTTTCATTGCTCTGTCAATGCTTCTGGCCCTTCCATCCGCATACTCCCAGGACATGGATCAGGTCATGAAAGAGAGGAAGGAAAATCTCGCGTATGACAAAATCCGAACTGGACGCGAGGGCGAGCAAATCAGCAAGGAAAGAAGCCAAGAAATATGCCAGGGATGGCTGGCAGGTTGCCCCGGGGCAGCTTCCTCTCGAAAAACAGCTCGACCGCACCTACAGGATGCAGTACGAATTCGACGAAAACATGTTCCCTAAATACATAATGAGCGAAGCGATGTCTGTCGGAGAGTCTTATGACGCAGCCAAGCTTCAGGCAATGGAACTCGCCAAGCTCAACCTTGCAGGACAAATGCAGAGCCAGGTCGTCGCCCTGATAGACAATGAAGTGAGCAACCGCCAGCTCCCACAGGAAGAAGCCGCTTCAGTGACAAAGACAGTGATGGCAAGCAAGAACATGATTGCCCAGAAGCTCGGAAGGGTGATTACCGTCATAGAATGCTACAGGGTCAAGTCAGGCAAGAACAAGGAAGTCAGGGTGCAGATAGCATGCACAGCAGACATGGCCATGCAGAGTGCCAAGACAGCAATCAGGGAAGAGCTTGAGAAAGAGGGTGAGGAGCTTTCTTCACAGCTCGATTCCATGCTCGGACTGCAGTAAGCCGAATTTGTCATGAGAGTCGCCTTTGCACTGGCGCTATGCATGGCGCTGCTGTTGCCACAGACCATTCTCCATGCCCAGAAGATTATCCCTGTACATGGAGAATACACTTATATTGTCCCCGGCAATGAATCATTGGACCAGGCAAAGGTCACCGCTCTTGAAAGGGCCAAAATCAGCATTCTTGCAGACACTTTCGGGACCGTCGTCGGAGCCACCTCCACAATAACCGTATCTTCCGAAAACGACAGCTCGGACATCAGCTAGTTCACCCTCGGAGAAAGTTCTGTCAAAGGAGAATGGATAGAAACGACAGGAGAGCCCGAATACCGGATAGTGTACTCCGATGCCGGACTTGCCATAAATGTAAAGGTAAGGGGAAAAGCAAGGGAAATAGTGTCGGCCGGGATAGACATCAACGCCAAAATACTCCGGAACGGCACTGACGACAGGTTCGAGTCGGAAGATTTCAAGGACGGAGACCAGCTGTATCTTGCGTTCTCCTCCCCTGTCCCGGGATATCTCGGAGTGTATCTTTTCGACGGAGCGGACAATGTATACTGTCTGCTGCCATACAGGAGCCAGACCGACGGCATCTACAGGACAGAAGCAGGCAGACGATATCTCTTCTTTTCATCGGATAATGCCCAGAGCCCTGTCACTCCCGACATAGTGGACGAATATGTCATGACCTGCAACGGGCAGACGGAATTGAACAGGATCTATGTAATCTTCTCTCCAAGAGAGTTTTACAAGGCGGACGACATACATCAGGGAGATGCCGCATTGCCGAGGGCGCTTTCATTCGAGGATTTCAGCAGGTGGCTGTCTTCGTGCAGGAGCAGGGATGACAGGATGTGCGTCGAGACAATGGACATAACTGTAAGCAGGAAATAAACATACGGAAGCTTATTCATTTAATTTATATAACCATGAAAAAAATAGGAATTGTTTTGACAATGTTGTTTGTGGGGCTTGCGATGTATGCCCAGGAGCCTCAAGTGCTTGTTCTCAAGGACGGCACTGTCGTAAAGGGCAATGTGGAGAAGCTACCTGACGGAGGGGCAAGGGTGACCAATGAGTTCGGAGATATATTCGAATACTCTGCCGACGAAGTCAGCTATGCAGGGAAGGAGCTGTCCGAAAGGCAGATGAAAAAACAGCAGAAAGCGGCATCTGCAAGAGACTATGCTGCTCCGATGAAAGGATATAAGCTCTTTCTTGAGCCGGGGATAGGGGTCGGTTCCTTCCCGTATAATAGCACATACTATCCGTATCCAATGGTCATGTTCAATGTCATTAACGGCTACAGTTTTTCACAATATCTGTATGTAGGCGGAGGGATAGGACTCAACACTTGTGTCCAAGAATTATTTATTCCAATTTATGCACATATTAGATCCTCTTTCATAAAAAAGAGAACTTCACCTTTCGTATCTGCAAGTTTTGGTTATGCCTTTGCTGTCGATGAAAATTATCGCTCGGCAGGCTTTGCCGACATAGGTCTGGGGATATGTGTAAAAAGGAAACGGAAAGGAGAAGTTTGGATCAGTCTGAACGGAGAAGCATGCGGGACATGGACCGGAGCCTTGCTGAAAGTAGGCTATTCATTTTAAGTTTCTGCCAGTATCTTGATTGGATTGAACATGAAAAATTTCATATCGACTATTGTCCTGTGTTTCGCAGGCTTCTGCGGCTGTGCCCTGGATTTGTCCGCCCAGGAATACCTTCCTCAAAGGGATGAATCCGGGAAATACGGCTACAAGATGGGGGCAATCTGGATGATCGAACCCCGTTTCGACAACGCCGGAAAATTCTCCGAAGGCCTTGCTCCTGTCTCAATAGGAGGAAAATGCGGCTATATCTCCAAAGACGGCAGTATGGCCATTCCGTTCCGTTTCGAGACGGCTCACCCTTTCATGGAAGGGCTTGCAGCTGTCCGCCTCAACGGGAAATTCGGATACATAGACAACACCGGCAAATCGGTCATTCCTTACAGGTTCGAAAATGCAGGAGACTTCAGCGAGGGACTGGCTCCTGCCATGCTGAACGGGAAGTACGGCTATATCGACAGGTCAGGGAAATCCGCAATTCCTTATAAATACGACGACGCCCTTCTTTTCAACTACGGCATTGCAAAAGTCAGAATCGACGGCAAGGACGGATACATCGACAAGACCGGGAAATGGTTTGACAATGCTGCGGAAATTTACAGCAGTTTTTCGGGTTTCGCGAGGCAGTATGTGGAGCCTAAAGTCAACATTTGGCAGAAAAAAGGCAAATATGAAAAGACTGTCCATTGGCAGCAGCGCGTAAACGAAAACACCAGACAGGTGCTGATAGATTCTCTCGTGCAGGAAGCCAGGACGGAGTATATCGCTGCCCAGGCAAAAGGAATCAATACCGAACAGGTACTCGGGGACTACGATGCGGACGGCGAGATATTCATGGTACACGACTCCAGATTCGGCATGCTTCTGCTTCCTGTCCCAATCTCCGAAGCAGAAGCCTTCGAAAAGAGTTTCAGCCAGTGCTCCCGGACGCCTGAATACTTCATCCAGGATGACGGAATCTCTCTGGCGGCAGAAACATGGACAACGCCTGACGGGAAAAGATATAGCTACAGCAACGACAGGTCTCTCGAGTTCGCCATGGCCGACATCAAATATAATTTCGACCCGATAGAACTCGAACTGGACGAAGATGCAGCCCCGTCCGGCTCGCAGCAGATCAGCCGCAAAAGCATTTCTATCGGGAAGTCCGATGTGGATATCAACATACCCCAGAGCAGGGTCCGCAACGACAAGACTTTTGCCGTAATCATAGCCAACGAGGACTATCAGAGGGAATCTCCGGTACAGTTTGCCCTGAATGACGGAAGCACATTTGCCGAATATTGCAACCACGCGCTCGGAATTCCCGAAGAGAATATCCATCTCGTGAAAAACGCCACCCTGAACAATATTCTTGCTGAAGTGGACTGGATAACGAAAGTGGCTGATGCCTACAATGGTGAAGCCGGGATAATATTCTACTATGCAGGACACGGCATCCCGGACGAAAAGACAGGCACTTCATATCTGCTTCCTGTGGACGGGTACGGGTCGAACACAGCCACAGGGTACAAGCTGAGCACATTGTATGAGCAGCTGTCATCCAGCAAGGCAGCTTCTTCCATTGTCCTTCTCGACGCCTGCTTCAGTGGTGTGCAGAGGACGGGAGACATTCTCGTTGCAGCCAGAGGTATAGCCATCAAGACAAAGCCCGAGGCTCCGAAAGGCAACATGGTGGTCTTCTCGGCGGCCCAGGGAGACCAGACGGCATATTCATACGACGAGAAAGGGCATGGAATGTTCACTTACTACCTTCTGAAGAAACTTCAGGAAAGCGGAGGTGAGGCCACTTTGGGTGAAATCGCCGGATTCGTGACCGAAAATGTCAGCAAGAGGTCCATCGTGGAAAACTCCAAGTCACAGACCCCGAGCGTCTCCGCATCGCCCTCACTGTCCGCATCCTGGAAGTCCCTGAAACTCGCTGAATAAGACGACCCGGCCGTCCTGAATCCACTGCAGAATGCCCGAAATTCTTAAAGGATTTCGGGCATTTTGTCATCTTCCCTGCGCACATCTCGACTCCCCAACCGGAATCCGATAAACCTCCTTTCGGACGCCACATTCAACACGCTGAACTGCACGCTGACTCCCGGCACTACGACTGGGGACATAACCATTACCGATATATGCGCATCAGGCGCAGAATACAAATGTACTCCGCCAACCCTCGTGCCGAACAATTAAAAAGATACACGCTCTTTGACATACTGGAAAACGGAAGTTACAAATAATTCCTATCTTTGCGATAATAAAAGTATAAGGAATATGAAAGCAACCATTTCTATGAGCAGAAACAGCCTGTGGAAAATGATACAGGCGATGTCTCTCAATGCCGACAATAAACTGTGGCTTGGAGAGAAACTGATAGAGGAGGCACGGAAGGAAGTGGCTGAAACCGCTCCTTGCCAATACTCCGTAGAAGAACTTGAGCACCGGCTCGGTGAATCCGTGCAGAGTTACCGTAAAGGCGATTGCTGTACCAGTGACGAATTGCGCAAGAGGCATCCCATATGCGAATAATCTGGACAAAAGAGGCTCAAGAGGATCTTGAGAATATTTTCAGATTCTGGGCATCCAAGAATGAGCCGTATTCTGCTCGGTTGTACAATTCACTGATTGATGAAGCGGAAGTGCTGCGGAGATTCCCAGAAATCGGAGCACTTGAAAGATTCCTGACGCACCGCCAGGAGCAATTCCGGTCACTGCTTGCAAACAAGTACTATAAACTAATCTATACTATGGAAAGTGACGATGTCGTCATACATGCTGTATGGGACTGCCGCCGCAATCCTGATACATTGACAGCAGAGACCCACTGAACTGTCAGTCCTGAAGAAGATTCTATCCCGTCCCCTCCAGCAGTGGAGCAGACGGGACTTCCATTTTCCAGTGTGTCGCGGATATATTGACGATAATAAAAAAACGATACAATGGAAGCGATGAATTTGAACAGGACACTGAAATCCATAATCCCTGCGCAGCCGATCCCTGTTCTACGGCATATATTCAACATTCCCTGCGCACATCTCGACTTTTTCCTTGACAAGTGCGCAAGCAAACCATGTCACACGCTCTGAGAGGCATTCTCTCTGCGCATGTCTCACCTTCTCAACCGACATCTGCGCAGGGCGGAAATCATGGGCGTCAGTCTCAGGATATACGGCATCTCGGGACTCGAAGCACATTTCGCGGACAGCGTTCCAGATTTCTCGGATCCGTCCGTCTATTTCATTACCCGGAGTGCCGACTACAGGATAAGGAATGACCGGAGGGTAATGATAGGGGACTTCATTCAGGACGGGGAAATCCTTGCCAGAGGCAAGTGGCGGGCCGGATTCATGGCCATAACGGACGGGAATGCCCAGATAGGAGTAAGCCGCGGGGGAAGGGTGTCAGGATATGTTGCGCGGCACGGAGGATCTTTTTTCCGCCAGCTGGCGCTTGTGTCTGCCGGGACCGTATGTGACGGGCAATATATACTCAGAGGCAAGGTCAGCCGCTGCGCATACGCAAGGGATATCGACGGGAGGCTGTATTTCATTGAGACCGAGAATCCGGAAGGGCTTTCAACCTTTGCCGACGCCTTGGCGGAATATGGATTCACGGATGCGATATATGTCACCGGAGGGGCGCAGCCGCAACTTTTCTTCCGCAGCCACGACGGCACACCGCAAGGACGGTACGTGGATGACAAGCCTCACAAACTTGTCGTCTGGACAGCCCGTGAATAGCGAAGTGCTCATCTCCCGGATACCCTGCCGGCTATGACAGGGGAGAGGAGCGTCGTCACCAGGACTATGAGCCACAGATTGCCGGTCAACGGATTATAGGCGGCAAGAAGTTCTTTTATTGTATTGCCGCCCGCCAGTCCCGACGCGAATTCAAAGACTATTGTCAGGAAAACCCAACATATTCCTATCCGCAGGGAGTCTTTGGCCGAGAGTGCTTTCACTGTACGCGGCAGCAGAAACCATGTTATCAGAAATATGCAGGCGCTCAGGATTATCCCGCTTAAAGGCAGTGCCCACTTTTCCCCGACGGCTCCGACCAGCACATGTTCCCGCAATCCTCCGTTGAGAATCGCGGCAGGTATGAAACATACCCATACGAGCAGAGATTTCAGTATCTTCATGGAATCATAATATGCTATATTCCTTATTTTTAGATAATTAAACTATTATAATATGATGTGCTTGAATTTTCGGTCTATCCAGAAAGTGGCTTCTTCTGCATGAAAGCAAAGAATACAGTAGTCCGGATCGTCCGGACCTTCCGGGAAATAATGCTTCATAAAGTCTTTCCAGAAAGCATGGCGGGTTTCCATGTCATCAATGATTTCAGCCGTTCCGGTTAAGGTAACGCTGTCAGCCTCATGGACATAACAGATTCCAGCTTTCGGATTTTGTCTCAAATGTTTCACTTTTTCCGAAGACAACGAGGTCGTCATCCACAGTGTCGCAATACCGTCATGGCGGAGTACATCTATGGC
>JADIMD010000054.1 GCA_017695015.1 Candidatus Cryptobacteroides faecigallinarum
ATCCTGTCCACATGGACATATACGGCGGTCCTGACTCTCCGATGGTACGCGACCGCTGGTCTACTCCGTCTGAAAACAACCAGTGGTGGTCCCGTAACGGCATCATAGAGATCACAGCCGACTGCAGGGCCGCGGGGCATAACGGACGCGCCGGTACTGACCTGATATACAAGAACCTTACGGAGGTCCCTGTGCGGGATTTCATCGCATGGGCGGAATATCTCCAGTCCCTGCCTTATGTCCAGGCCGACAAGATAGGTGTGGAGGGCTTCTCGTTCGGGGGCACCATGACCTCCATGCTCCTCTTCCGTGCCCCGGAGCAGTTCCACTACGGCATCGCCGGAGGCGGTGTCTATGACTGGCGGCTGTATGACTCCCACTACACGGAGCGCTACATGGAGACTCCGCAGACCAACCCTGACGGGTACAAAGCAGCCTGCACCCTGGAATATGTCCAGGGCTATCCTGTATCAGCATCCGAGGCTGCGGACGGTTCCGCAGAGCCTGTCATGCTGAAGCTCACACACGGCACCGGGGATGACAATGTCCATTTCCAGAACACCCTGCAGCTGATCGACGTCCTCCAGAAAGGCTGCAAGAGGTTCGACTTCATGATATATCCGGACGGCATGCACGGCTACCGTGGCTATCAGCAGACGCACTTCACCGCAGAGAACCGCGCGTTCTGGCTGAAGTATCTGAAAGGGGAGTGACGACAGAAACCGGACTTTTACTATGGCGAAACTCCATCAGTTGCGGCGTATGTCCATCATCCTGGCAAAGCTGAAGGACGGCAGGCGTCTCTCTCCTGAGGCCCTGCTCGATTCGGTGCGCCGGTCCATGTCTCTTTTTGACGACTGGTATGCGGATTTTTCGTTCAGGACCCTTCAGCGGGATATCCGGACTGTGGACGAACTGTTCCATATAACAATAAAATGTGATAGGTCGGGATACTATTACATTGCGGATCGGGATTCCATGTCTGACGAGTACGAGTCGCTTCTGTTGAATTTCGAGTTGTTGAGCAGTATAGATTCCGATAGTCTTCTTCAGAAATATGTTCTTCCAGAGCACAGGCGGCCGGTTTTAAATGTGGATATATCCGGACTCCTCCATGCGATAAGGGATTGTCATCCAGTAGAGTTTGACTACATCCTTTTCCGGTATGGGAACAAGGTGGTCCGCAAAGAGATGAATCCATATTTCCTGAAGGAATCGCTGCAACGATGGTATGTCGCCGGCTATTGTCCTGACGGGGTGCTGAAGACATTCGGGATGGACAGGATTTCTTCTCTGCGCATTCTTGAAGATCGCCGGTTTGAGCGACGCGTGGATGTTGACATCCCGGCCCTTTTCCGTGAAAGTTACGGCATTTGGAATGATCCGTCCATGCCTGTTGAAGAGATTGTCCTGAAATACGATGCGCTTGACGGGGCTTTCGTGAAAAGTATGCCGCTGCACCATTCGCAGGAGATCCTGTCGGATTCTGATGAAGGTGTCACAATACGTCTCGAGCTGCGTATTACCAACGATTTTGTCATGGCCCTCCTTTCCCGCAGCCGTTCGCTTGAGGTCATCAGTCCCGGGCATCTCCGTCAGAGGGTATACGATATATATTCCATGGCTCTCAAGCGGAACAGCACTGCGCACCTGGATATCTGAAAATGACAGAGGTCTGCTTTTCTGCAGAGGTCTCTGATGGATTTTTTGCCGACGACACATTTTGTCGCCGGCGCTTCCTATCTTTGCCATGAAAAAAAAGAAGGCCATGAAACCGATAACACTGTCAGAATTCATGAAACGGAATCTCGTCCAGGATGTCCCGGATGATAAGGAAGACCGCGAATTCTTGAAAGAGGACCGCCAGGTCAGACTCGAACAAATCATGCACGAGTTCGAGATTGCTACCCCAGAAGCCGCAGAATCCCTTTACGGCCACTTCCTTCCAGACCTCGATTATGACGGGGAAGAAGATGATGATGAATGAGTATAATTATTTAATCTGATATCCTATGTATTACAAATCTCTCGATGATCTCAAAGCTGCAGGCTTTCAAGGGTTTATTCCTGTTTCGGAACTCCAGTCCGGTAAGATTGTATCAGTCCCTGAAGAACCGGGAATTTATATGGTGGTGATACCTGAAGGTTTTATTCCTGTCTTTCTTCCTGTCGGTACAGGAGGACATTTTAAAGAGAAGGATCCGAATGTCCAGACAGGAATTCTGGAATCTTCATGGGTCATGGATACGTGTGTCATCTACATCGGCAAGGCCGGTGGCAAGACATCATCCTCCACTTTACGGAAGCGTCTGAAACAGTATGTCCGTTTCGGAGCTGGCGATCCTGTAGGCCATTGGGGAGGCCGCTATATCTGGCAGCTTAAAGATTCAGGCCGGCTCCTTGTCTGCTGGCGGCCTTCTGCCCCTGACGAAGACGCCCGTCTTATGGAGTCTTCCCTGATCTCCGGTTTTAAAGATTTGTATGGAGGACAGCGCCCGTTTGCTAATCTTGTAGACTGATATATATTAAGTTGTTTTATGACACCGTATGAATTTGAAAACCTGGTCTGTGAATACTACCGCAGCAAAGGTTATAAAGCCGAAGTCACCCCTTACAGCGGAGACTATGGCGTGGATGTATTTGCTGTTAAGGGCAAAGAGAAAATAGCCGTACAGGCAAAAATGTATGGCTCATCTTCGCGGAAGGTCAACAGGCAGACCATTATGGAGCTCTATGGTGCAGCCGCATACTTTGACTGTACCGGGTGTGTTCTTGCTACTGACGGTGACATTATGCCTGATGCGCAGGAAGTGGCTGATAAATTGAAAATCAAAGTCCTGTATTTGAAAGGATATACCGGTTCCGTATTTGTTGCATCAGGAGATGCATCTGTAAGCAAGACAGCTTATACTGTAAAGAATAAAAATACGGTTAAAGATACCGGGAATGTATTTGACATCCTCTGGTCAAAGTATATATTCCCGTTGAAAGGGAAGACATTGACCCGTGCCAGCGGAAAAAGCAATACAATCAGCAGTGTTGACTGGTCCGGTGTCGAGAGGATCACCTCCAACGGCTGCCTCCAGAAAATAAAGATTGAAGCATTCCGCTATGCTGTAAACCGTATCCTGGAGAACGGGTATGTTAGTCGCGATGACATAAACCAGAACTATACCGGCAGGGCATCTTCTGGGATAGTCCTTATCCTTTCGCAGATTCCTGATTTCGAGTTGACAAACCGTCCTTCAGGTCTGAAACTGAAAGAAGACTCCCCGCTGAAGCGAAAATAATAGGATCGACAGCTGCAATACCCCTTAGAGAGTTTGTACAAATGAAAACATTTTCTAACTTTGTCAGTTGCTGGCATACAAGCGCCTGCACGACATATTGACTGATGAAGGTGTTTAGCTTTTATCCTTGAATCGAAATCTGGCAAAATTTCTTAGTTCCGGGGATAAACGATACAGACACTCATCACCGCGTATTGATATGTATCATTCGATATATACAGGCGGTGTGGGGTATTGTTTATTGGAACTAAGGCTTGCCAGAGCCCCGATTCGATAAACTAATGACTCCACACTTTCTTTTGTAATCGTATAACCGCCACATCTGGAGTCTTTGCGGCGTCAGAGAAAATCTATGAAAGTTTATGGCTATACAGGTTCTGATGGGCAGCAAAGAAAGCCCGGCTGTCTACAGTGGTTTTTTGCAATATTAACAGTGACATCAATTATCGGTTATTGTGTTTCCAACCCATCGGAGTCGAGAAACAAAGCGATAAAAGAAAGTTTTTCGCAATCTGATGTAGTTGGGTACTGGGAAGATATGGATTATGACTTTCTTGTCTACCGTATAAGGAAAGACTCTGTAAAGGGTTATGTATTTGAAATGGGAGATAAAAAGACTATGGCTGACTGGTCTAGAATACCGGATCTTCTCAGCGAACAATATATTGCCGGGTACCGGGTATTTTTCTGTTCGGAAAGAAAAATATCCGACCGTCATATATGTGGGAGTGTACTTGGTGAAGAAGGATATTATGATGGTGACTATTTTGTAATAGATTCGTATGGAGACCTGAAATGTTTTGATTGGTTTGGCTACATCTGTACTTTTCAGAAAATACAATAGGATTTTGGAATGAAGGTTACATCTGCCGAGACGACATAAATCAGTATAACATTGGACGAGTATTTGTCATGGATATTACTTGGCTTTTTATTCAAAACATAAATGGTGCAATACCCCATTAGAGTGTTTGCATAAATGAAAACATTTTCTAACTTTGTCAGTTGCAGGCCACAAGTGCCTGCACGGCATATTGACTGATGAAAGTGTTTAGCTTTTATCCTTGAATCGAAATCTGGCAAAATTTCTTAGTTCCGGGGATAAACGATACAGACACTCATCACCGCGTATTGATATGTATCATTCGATATATACCGGCGGTGTGGGGTATTGTTTATTGGAACTAAGGCTTGCCAGAGCCCCGATTCGATAAACTAATGACTCCGCACTTTCTTTTTGTAACTATATAACCGACACATCTGGAGTCAGTGTGGAAACTACATATGATATGGATACAAATAAATCTGAGATCCAAGATGTAAAGAAACAAGAAAAATACGTGGTATGCTCGCTATGTGGCAAACAGGTATCCAGTAGGTTCTATATGAATTATAATCCCGATGACAAATATGTATTATGTCCGAATTGCAGGGTTAAACTTATGAAGAACCCATCGTACACTGGTGTTAGAAATCCATCAAACAATCGTTCTTATTTGGGAATATTGGCTTTGTTGTCAGTCATGATATTGTTTTTTGGAATAGTGAAAATTGCGGTAAATTATTCGAAACAAGAATTTAGACCAAAAGCGAATATTGTAGGATGCTGGACTAACTCTAGAGAACGTATAACAATTTATGGCGATGAAGAAACAGGCTGGACACTTGAAACAATTTATACTCTTAGCGGAGAGAAGCTTGAATGCCCATTGGTGAAATATATTGATGGAATATACCTTGATAAAAAGGATGTAGATCGAGCCCTTAAGAATAATTGGGACCTGCATTTAAACCCTCACAACTTGTTGGATGAATGCGATTATTGGAAAATATTTGAAGATGGTACTCTTGCACAGTGTATCGGTAAAGAGATTTTAGATGTTTATGAAAAGGCAGATATCCGATAGAAGTTGATATAAAGATGGCGATTATTATATCTACAATAATATTTCAAATTAAATATGGCTTTTGCGCTTAGGCCGTCATAGATATTCCAGTAGATTAATTTTTTAATCATTCTTGTGATATGACCTGGACAGATTTAAAGGAATCGATAACGCAGGATTACCGTTCGAGAGGTTTGAAAGATGCTCAAGCAAGATTAAATGCTTTGAAACGGGTTGAATCTATGCTGTTTGAGATTTTCCCTGATTTTGATGGGATCGTTTTGTGCAATATGGATAAGGATGACTTGAAACAGATCCTGGAAAGTAAAAAAGGGAAAAAACTCAGTGGCTCAGAAAATAATGTTGTCAATGAGATATATAACCGTTTACCTGTTATACGTAGCCAGTCAGAGATAGACGAGTATGGTATGCAACAATATATAAATAATGTCCCTGTAGAGAGATTTAAAGTATATATCTGTCCACATTGCTTTATTTCGCTTGAAATAAAAGAGAGTTTGTGGGATGAAGATTACATTGTTTGTTTGAATTGTGGAAATACGATTAGAAATCCTGTCATAGAAGAACAGAATCTACAGAAAATCAGTAGGCTACAGACTGCAGGTGAGCTGATATGGGATATATGGAAGACTATACTTGTAGTTATTTTGATGATTTTTGTGAGTGTCGCTATATTGAAAGCTTTGTAGATGCTGATTGAATTGCTTTTACGTGGCTACCAGCAGGCGCACTTCACCGCGGAGAACCGCGCGTTCTGGCTGAAGTATCTGAAAGGGGAGTGACGACAGAAACCGGACTTCTCCATGCGATAAGGGATTGTCATCCGGTAGAGTTTGACTGCATCCTTTTTACGTGAGTTCTGTCAGAAACTTGACAAGAAAGCCCTCCTGGAAGCAAGAAGAGACAGGACAAGCCTCCGCATTCTGCCATATGACCTCCCGGACATCCGTAGCCATTTCGAATCCGTTATTCCTTATTTCAACGGGACCTGACTGTTCTGCCCGGCAGACAGCGCCAGCGAGGTTTCCGTCAGGGCAACCGAAGCAGAGCAGGTGCCGGCGGAGCGAAGCGAAGCCGCATGCCCCACCTGGGCTGTCGCCGAAGGGCAGCTCCGACAGATGAGAGAAATCGTAAACGGGATGCCGGAATATTATATGTGAAGAAACAGTACCGGGGCATTTTTGTCCGGAAACCGTAATTGTGGTATTTTTAACGGTTATGGAGGTATATCCAATTCTGGAATCGGCAATTATTTTTGCAGTGTAGTTTAACGTGAATTCGATGAATTTAATTCATTAAATTACATCGAATTACCTCTTTTCGGGAGCAGGCTTTGTCCTGCGACAGGTCCCCCGGCGAGGGGGCGGATGGGGGTGGCGCCCCTTAACAAGGGGCTGTCACGAAGTGACTGGGGATTATGATAGGAAGGCCCAACAGGGCCGCACCGGAGCGTCAGCGAGGTTTCCGGCAGGGAAACCGAAGCAGTGAAGGTGCCGGCGGAGCGAAGCGGAGCCGCATGCCCCGCCGGGGCTGTCACCGTCAGGTGACTGGGGGTGGACAGACAGGATTTCTGTAAGAAATCCGGTCATAAATGATAAAATATTGATTTT
>JADIMD010000055.1 GCA_017695015.1 Candidatus Cryptobacteroides faecigallinarum
ACCGAATTCTCCCTCAGACATCTTGTATCTTATTCCGATGGTATATTCCTTCCCTGGAGAGAGCCCCTCGATGGTGTAGCTGTATTTTCCTGCTTCATATGGCTTTACTTCCACTTCTTCCATGCCCTGGCATGTGAGATATGCCGTACCCATGGAGACGATATTGCTCTGCCAGTTGATTATGGCGGCATTCTGGAACACATCCATTTCTATTTTTGTCGCCATCGGAGCTACTCCAGATGAGGTTTCTACCGTAAACCTGACATTATTGCCGTCCATTCTGATGTTTGTAATCGACAGAGCTGACGGGATTCCGTCCCAGTCCGAAAAAGACGGGAAGCCGGAAGGGGTAAATGATGTGTTCCCGTGCGGAAAGAAAATCCCTGTCAGGTCCGAAGCAATGCTGGACACCAGCCTGTCAGTGCGTCCATCTGCCTCTATCAGGTCAGCACACTGATGTTCGGGATTGGCGTTCACGTTATTGTAGAGCTCCCATCTGTCTGCAGCTGAAATATCCATGCCTTCCGTGTCCGAATATATCATTCTTCCTGATTTGTCTATATGATAGATCAGCAGCCCTGATGCTGGTCTTGTCCCTCCGTTGATGTATGCGTCCCATCCTTTCCCTGAACGGCATTCAAAAAGGAAATATTCTCCTTCCGTGGCAGTCTCCATCTTGAGGTATCTTCCGCTTTCGGATATCGGCTCCAGGATGTATTCTCCCTCCTGCAGGATCTCGGGCTCTGAAAGTTCGAGGTATTCCCTTTCTATGGCATTGTAATAAGGTGGAGTGTTGCCACGGTTGTTGGCATTGCCGGCGTCCATGAGCGAAGTGCTGCTCCAGAGGGATGCGGACATGAAGCGTCCTTCTCCCTCGTAGTCAGTGTCATAGAAGTCGGGAAGACCGAAGGTGTGGCTGTATTCATGGCAGAATGTCCCTATCGTGGCGATTTCATACTGTCCCCAGGACACAAGTGTGAGCTCGGAAGTACAGGCATATCTGTTGATCCTCTTGCCGTCAAGGGTCAGGTCGATGTCTGCCCCGTCCTTTACATACCATGCATGAGACCATATGCAGTCCCCGTCACCGTTTTCGGCTTCGTCACCGCCTGCATAGAATACGAACACATTGTCCACTTCCCCGTCCATGTCATCGTCGAAGATGGAAAAATCCACGGTCCTGTCGGCCTGGTTGCAGGCATCCTTTATCATCTCCGCAGGTCTCAGATCCTGTCCTGACGGGTCGTTCTTGCCGTAGTATGCCCTGTTTTTCGGCAATGTCACTATGTCGCTTACAGTGAAATCGAATTCGTACTTCCCCTTGAACTGGTCATTGAAATAATCCACGGCAGATCCCGTGGCCCCGTTGACTGAATATCCCTCCTCTGTCAGCATGGCCTCGAATTCCTGCTTGGTCCTGGTGAATGCCACATCCTTGAACTGGGCGAGAATCACGATGCCGTGTTTCCTTACAGGACCGTCGGCCTTTGTCCTGCCTTTGGCGCGCATCACCCTTTTGAGCAATGGCTCTCTGGTGTCCCGGGCGACTTCTGTTTTTCTCTCTGAAGCTGCCGCTGCTATCTGTTCGTAGGGTATCTGTCTGCTTGCGGTCACAGCATCTGCAGGCGCGTCAGGGTCTCCATAGGCGTAGCCGCTGCTGTATCTAAGCCCCATTGAGTCGAACCATGCATAGCAATAGTATCCGTTGTCGTCCTTCACGACAGCGCAACCGTCCGAAGTCTTGAGGATATGACCGTATTCATCTCCCTTGAGATATGCGGTGAATGTATAGCCGTCGGGCTGTGTCAGCAGGATTTCTCTTTCCGTGGGTATTGCCGCCATGTCAAGAGCCAGGAGGGCAAATACAGCAGCCAATATGATTCTGTTCTTTGTCATTTCAGGTAAGGTATAGTACAATATCCAATGGAGCTAATGCAGCACAGTTACCACGACACCGATTTTGCCTTTCTCGTTCCAGAGCCAGCATTTGTCATTGTCCATCCTCGACACGGTGAAGCTGGCCGCCCTCTCCAGAATGTCGTCGTCGGTGGTGTATGTGATGGATGCATCCACGATGTCCCCAACATTGCCGGGCATCTTGCTGAGGGTGACGACCATGAAGTTGTTGAGGTCATCATCCATGACCCTGAACTGGCTCTTCCCCTCGTCATATGCCAGCTGATGGTTTTTCTCATAGTATGTGAATATGCGTTCTCCATTGATTGCCAATGAGATGTCGGAAACGGTCGTGACAAATTCCGCCTCATTCATCCTGGATTTGCTGGAGCATCCGGAAAGTATGAGGACCAATGCCGCGCAGAGGAATATATAATGTAGTTTCATTTTCTTATCTTTGTGCGAAGTTTGCAATTTTAGTGATTATTTATGAGACGGACAATTTTATTTTTAACCGCAATTTCCGCTCTTCTTTTTACGGACAAGTCCTGGGCACAACAGGATATTGTCAGCCAGATAAATGAGACGGGGACATTCGAGAACTGGAGTGTCCGCTGTGTGGAAGAATCTGACATCATAGGAGGGGCGGTAAAGTATCTTTACGAATTTTTCGGCAGCAGTGCCGACACTACATTCACCCGTGAGCCGCTCGACAAGCCTTCAGACTACCATTGGAGGACCAACAATGTACTGGCAAATGTGATGGGGATCATCAAGGTGAACTGCACCGTTTTCCCTGAGCGCAGGGGCGACGGCTGGTGCGCAAGGCTTGAAACCCATGTCGAAACTGTCAAGGCACTTGGGATCAACATGGATGTGGTATGCCAGGGGGCACTGCTGATAGGGGATATAACCGAGCCTATCCGCAACACGAAAGATCCTATGTCAAAAGTCCTGTACGGAATACCTTTCTCCGGAAGGCCAAAGGCTCTTGTCTATGACTATAAGGCTGAAGTCGGCCACAGCACCATAAGGGGGACAGGATTCTCAAGACTCAAGGACATGGGCTATCCAGACTATCCAGAGATTTCCATTATTCTTCAGAAACGCTGGGAGGACAAGGACGGGAATGTGCATGCACTGAGAGTCGGCACAGGATGTGAGATCCTGAAATCAGATGTGGATGACTGGATAAACGGATACAGGCTTGAAGTGAAATACGGGGACATAACTTCGGACCCTGATTTCGAGCCGTACATGGATCTCAACAATGATCCGGACCGGGCTTTCCATGCCATCAATTCAAAGGGGGAGAATGTGCAGGTGTCTGAAGACGGCTGGGCAGATCCAGGAGAAGAGCCGAATACGCTTGTCATTAAGTTCCTCGCAAGCTCGGGACAGGCATTCTACGGCGGGGTCGGCAACAAGTTGTGGCTGGATAATGTCCATCTTGAGATGTAATCCCAGGCAGGTTGAAATATTTTCTGAAACCCCTGCAACATTTGCAGATGTCCAAGCATCTATAAGGCAGGTTTAGGTTTTAGTACACAGTTTAGGGAGCGGGTTTATGTAGCAGTTGCCTGCTCCCTTTTCTTATGTCCGTTCCGGTACTGCAATGTAATGCAAAAAAATGGGCAGCCCTCTAATATGGACCGCCCGTAACTTGTAAAAGGCTTGTGAAAGATTTATTTTGCACTCTCTACTGAGACTTTTCTGAAATCCTTCATCATCTTCATGATGTTCAAAGCAGCCTTGCGTGCGCGAGCACCAGCAGCTTTGTTGCCTTTCTCTACCTGAGCCTCAGCATTCTTAGCGAAAACCTCGTACTCTGCCTTGATCTGATCTACAAGCTCTTTCATGTTAGTTAAATTTTTGTAAAAAACTTCGTTAAACATTAAGCATCAAACTGCTCGCAAGGTACTAACAAATTCAATAAAAACCAAATTTTTTAGGTCTAATTGAATTCATTTTTGCTTGGTATTCACTATGTTCATGGCTTTGTCCACCCCCATTGCGGCGAACGCTTTCACCCCCTCGATAGCCCTGGAGCATATTTCCGGCATCATCTCCATTTCTTCCGGAGACAATTCTCCGAGCACGAAATCAATCTGCCCTCCTCTCGAAAAATCATTCCCGATTCCGACTCTCATTCTTGCGTAGTCCTGGGTCCCGAGCATCTCGGTTATGTTCGTCAGCCCGTTGTGTCCTCCGGCGCTGCCGCTCTTGCGGAGCCTCAATGTTCCGAACGGGATGTTAAGGTCATCTGAAATCACAAGCAGCTGTTCAAGCGGAAGCTTCAGCTGTCCGGTCCAGTACCTTACAGCCTTTCCGCTCAGATTCATGTATGTCGAGGGCTTCAGCAGAGTAAATCTGTTGCCCTTGAAGGAAATTTCGGCTATGCTTCCATAACGGGATGTCTCAAAAACAGTATTGGATGCCTTAGCCCAGGCATCCAATACCATAAATCCCATGTTATGTCTGGTATTCGCATATTCTGCGCCGATGTTTCCCAATCCGACGATCAGATAGTTCATACCGTGACAGAATTAGGTCCGGTTGCATTAAGCCTCTTTTGCAGCCTGTGCAGTTGCACGGGTAGGGCGTACAGAGCAGATGATTGTACCCTTAGGAGATACGATGGTGACGCCTTCATAGTGGAGGTCACCTGCAACGATCTGCTTGCCGATCTGCAGTGAAGTGGTGTCTACCTCTACGAAATCAGGAAGCTTGTCCATGTATGCGCTGATGCGGAGCTTGCGGCTTGACACCAGAAGCTTACCACCGAGCTTGACACCCTCTGAATGTCCTGTGATGTTGATAGGAACATTGATTACCACCGGCTTGTCTTCTGACACATAGAGGAAGTCCACATGGAGGGCCTCGTCAGTGACAGGATGGTACTGTACTTCGTGGAGGACAGCAGTATATTTCTTCTCTCCGAGGTCGAGGTCTACGATGTATGAATTAGGAGTGTGGGTAAGAGATTTGAGATCCTTTGCACTTACAGTGAAAAGTACATTCTCCATTCCCTGACCATACAGGTTGCATGGTACGAGACCTTCTTTCCTGATGCCTTTTACGGCTGCCTTGTTTCCGACCTGGCGGATCTGGCCTTTAAGTTCAATGTGTTTCATGATAAAATAAAAATGTGTTACTCAGAGACTGCCTTGGCAGCCTCCCCATTGCACCAAAAAGCACCATGCTTTTTTATGGGGCTGCAAAGATATGAAAATTTCGGTAATTATGTACGCCGGACAGGAAAAAACTTCATTTTTCACTTTCCTGTCCCCGCCCCGGATACAAGTCCTGTGGCGGCATCCCATGCAAGGTCCCTGTAGAAAGTGTCGAGATATCTGCTCCCGTTGCCGGGAAGATACATGCTCAGACCGGAATACCTTTCGATCCTGAGTCCGATGAATTCCTTTGTGGCGGCCTTGTAGATGACGCATCCCTCCAGTGCGGCATCAAGCTGTGCCAGATCATCCTCGTCCGCCCCTGCATTGGCGGCTATGTCCCTCAGGTCGTAGAACCAGTGGTCATAGAACCGATGCCCGCCGCTCCATACGGGATCCCCGTACCGGAAATATTCCTGTATCCCCGTCCCATCCAGTGCATCAAGCTGTTCCCTGCGGTTGCTGAATATCAGCCTGCACGCTTCCGCCAGAGGCTCCAGTCTCGAGCAGTCGATAAGGGTCACTGTCGCTGACTGATAGTCGCCGCTCATGGCTGCATACTTGTTGTAATAGTCTCTTGCGACCCCTTCCAGGTCAGGCTCGCTGCCTCCGAGAAGATGCCGGCCCATGGTATCGTAGTTGAAACCGAGGGTGATGACTTCGGAAGGGGAAAATATTATCCTGTCGCAGACATCCCTCAGTTCGTATGCCACTTCTATGCCCCCCATGAGACAGCAGTCGAATATGATATAGTCCAGATGGTACGGGATGGCTCCAGCGAATTCCTGGATGTTCATCTCGTATGATACCGTCTGGCCGTCTACAATCGCCCTGTCCTGGCAGATGCTCTTCACTGCAGGCGATGACGGGTCCTGCCACCTCTCCACATACGGGACCCATTCTTCCGTATCCGTGAGTCTTCTTGCCTTTTCCTGTCCGCCGCTCATGCCGGATTCATAGCTGTCGGGGTCGCTGTAGAATCCTTTCGGGAGCCAGCCGGTGCCGTGGGAAGACAGCAGCAGTCCGTAGCCCTTGGCATGGAAACGGCTTCTCGCTTCATTGAGCACATCTTCAAATGTCTCCGCCGTGGCTCCGATGCTTGTCCCGGGATATGTCACAAGGGTGTCCCTCACCAGAGTGCCGCAATGTCTGTATACCCTTGTGAGATAAGACCTTGTCGGAGAAGACGAGTTCGTCAGCTCCTCGTATGCCAGCAGTATGTTGCCGCTGTTCCCTTCGGGGACATATCCGTCGCAGAAATCTGACATGTTGTCCCGCATTGCTGATGCCAGCCCGTTGTCCTTGCCGGCCATGTATATGAGGAGCACATTGTCGATACTGTCAGGCATTGTAGGTATTTCGCATGTCGTGTCCTTGATGCAGGAAGTCAGACTCATGCCGCACAGCAGGACCGTGGCGGCGATGAGACAGAAGAAATTCATACCTGTTCTCCGCATTTTCATCATGTTCTTCTATAGCATATCTTCGCAAAGGTATGAAATTTTTCGTATCTTTGGCATTTGTATGCGATTGGAGATATGTAAAACACATATCAAAAACAGAAAATTGTTGTAAAATGAAGATATTGAATATGTTTTTTGTCTGTGGGGCTGCTGCTTCCATTGCAGCGTGCGGAAATTTTGACAAGGATCAGGATGATTTCAGATATACGGTAGACCAGTTCGCCGACATCAAGATCATGAGATACAGGATTCCGGGGTGGGACAGTCTCAGCCTTCAGCAGAAGGAATATGTATATCACCTCGGTGAGGCGGCCAAGTACGGCAGGGATATAATATGGGCCCAGAACTGCCAATATAACCTTCCGGTGAGGCATGCTGTCGAGGATATCCTGAACAATTATCAGGGAGACAGGGAATGTGAGGATTTCCAGAATTTTCTTGTGTATGCCAAGCGCCTGTTCTTCAGCAACGGAATGCACCATCATTATGCGGAGGACAAGTTTTTCCCTGAGTGCCCGAGAGAATATTTCGCGTCTCTTTTGAGTTCTGTCGGTACTGACACAGCGTATGCTGATCCTGACAGCGGAGAAAGCATTGACTTGCTTGAAATAATATACAATCCGGAGATTGCTCCGCAGAGAAAGTCTACAGACAAGACCGGAGACATAGTGGCACAGTCCGCAGTGACATATTATAAAGGTGTCACGAGACAGGAGGCTGAGGATTTCTACAAGGCGATGATCGACCCTGCCGATTCCACACCAGTGTCATACGGTCTCAACACAAGGCTTGTGAAAGACTCTGCCGGAGTGATAACGGAAGTGCCTTATCGAGTGGGAGGACTTTACGGAAAGCCTCTTGAAAAGATTTCCGGCGAGCTGAGGAAGGCGGCTTTCTATGCAGAGAACGACATGCAGAAGAAATGCATAGACCTGTTGATAAACTATTATATGACAGGTGACTTGCAGCTTTGGGACGATTACAATATCGCCTGGGTGCAGGATACCGCAGGTACAGTCGATTTCGTCAACGGGTTTGTGGAGGACTACAACGACCCTCTCGGACGCAAGGCTTCCTGGGAGGCAATGGTGAACATCAAGGACCATGACGCATCCCTCAGGACAGAGATAATCAGTGCGAACGCACAGTGGTTCGAGGACAATTCTCCTGTGGACCCGAGGTTCAGGAAGGAGAAGGTCAAAGGCATATCAGCCAAGGTAATCAATGCCACTACCCTTGCAGGTGACTGCTACCCGTCCACTCCTATAGGCATCAACCTCCCGAATGCTGACTGGATCAGAAAGGATTACGGCTCCAAGTCCGTGACCATAGCCAATATTACCCATGCATATGATTTGGCGGCATTGGAGGCTCCTAAGAGCCTGATTTCCGAGTTTGCATGGGACGAGGACGAGATAGCGATGGCAAAGAAGTACCTTTCCATTACCGACGAGGTGCATACGGACTTGCACGAATGTCTCGGACATGGCTCCGGTCAGTTGCTGCCGGGTGTTCCTGCAGGTGCTCTCGGGGAGTACAGCTCCACATTGGAGGAGGCGAGGGCGGATCTGTTCGGACTCTATTACATGGCAGACCCTAAGCTGGTAGAGCTGGGAGTGCTTCCTGACGGGGAAGCATACAAGGCGGAATACTCAAGCTATATCCGCAACGGCATAATGGTACAGTTCAACAGGATAGAACTTGGCAGGCAGAATACGGAAGCCCACATGCAGAACCGCAAGCTCATCGCGGAATGGTGCTATGAGCATGGTTTGGAGGACAATGTAATCGAGAAGAAGGTCAGGGACGGCAAGACTTATTTCGTGGTGAATGACTTCGAGGCCCTGCGCGGACTATTTGCGGAACTCCTCGGAGAAGTCCAGAGGATAAAGTCTGAGGGGGATTATGAGGCAGGCAAGGCACTTGTCGAGAAATATGCAGTCAACATAGATCCTGAACTTCACAAGGAAGTGAAGGAAAGGTATGAGTCCTTGGGGCTCAAGCCATACGGAGGTTTTGTCAATCCTGACATAGTGCCTGTGATGGAGGGCGGCAAGGTCGTGGATTACAGGATAGAATATGTTTCAGACTATGTAGGGCAGATGCTCGAATACGGCAGGAAATATTCTACCTTATAGCGGAACGCAGATGGATCTGCTTAAAGATTATTGCTATTATCTGAAAATAGAAAGGGCGATGTCTCAGAATACGGTGGCAGCGTATTCGCGTGATGTCGCCGCTTTTGTCTCGTGGTTCTCCAATGATGTGAAATCTGCGTCAACAGGTGATGTGGAGGAATATCTGCAGTCCAGGGCCGATGATGATCAGCCTGTGTCACGCAGATCACAGGCCAGGATACTCAGCTCGTTGCGCTCCTTTTTCGGATGGTTGGTGATGGAGGGCTATGTCAAGGAAAATCCTTGTGACGGGGTGGATGCGCCGAAGCTCGGCCGTTATCTCCCGTCTGTGCTATCAGTTGAAGAAGTGGAACGGATAATGGATGCTGTCCCTTTAACCACATGGCTCGGATTACGGGACAGGGCTATCCTTGAAATTCTGTACGGATGCGGACTGCGCGTGTCAGAAGCTGCGGGACTGAAGATTTCAGACCTGTTCTTTGACGAGGGGTTTGTGAGGGTCATCGGCAAGGGCAATAAGGAAAGGCTTGTCCCTGTAGGAGGGATGGCTGTCGATGCCGTAAATGCATACCTTTCTGTCCGACCGGTTCCCGAAAATGTCTCTGTCCCTGACATACTGTTTGTCAACAGCAAGGGATCAGGGCTCAGCCGGGTGTCGATATTCAATATGGTCAAGCATTATGCAATGCTTGCAGGTGTCAACAAAGAGATTTCCCCACATACATTCAGGCATTCCTTTGCAACCCATCTTATAGAGAATGGGGCCGACCTGAGGGTTGTGCAGGAGATGCTCGGGCATGAAAGCATATTGACAACCGAGATATACACCCACATAGACAGTTCTACATGGCAGGCGGCTGTCCTGCATCATCATCCGAGACGGTAAAGTTTTCCGGTACAGCGACCGATCATTGTGCAGATGCTTCAGCCACGGCATGGCTACAATCGCGGTACTGGGATTCACGGCTTGGTATGGCGGCAGTCACGGTACTGGGATTCACGGCTCGCTGTGGTCGATGTCAGCATCTGGAGGTGCGATAAGACATCGGGCGAGTTTGTCTCCCATGCCAGGATCGAGGATACTAGCCTCTATGATGCCGCCCATAGTCCATTTCTCCACAGGGTTGGCTGATTTGTACACTGAAATCCCGTGCGCTGCATGCCATCCGATATATGGATGTTTTGCCAGTGAATCTTCAGGAAGGGACCATAGGGGATATGGAGTGGATGTGCTGATGTCCACTGTCACGAGATCATGCAGGGCATCATATTTCTCCTTGTCGAATCTGTATATGTCCATCAGCTGCTCTTTGTAGGAAAATCCCCGAAGCCGGGTCCGGTACTCGATAATCTTGTTGGCAAAATATCCTCCTATCCCTGGAAGCCCGTCGAAGGCTGCGGAATCGGCGGTGTTGAGGTCCAGGAGGGGGATGTCGATGTATGGTTCCAGCCTTCTGTATACTGAGTCCGCCACCACGAACGATTTCGCGAAATCGCTTTTTCTTCTGAATATCCCGCCTTTGTTGCGGTAGTTTACGAGAGCGGATGCCTGTTTTTCGCTGAACCCTAGACGCTGGAAATCATCATGGGAAGCGGTATTGGGATTGAACATGAAATTTTCAACAGGTCTCCTTTTGGCAGGTCTTGTCCTTTCTCCGGTATTCTGGTCTATCCTGTATCTCGGGGCATTGGAGACGATTCTGATATCCTTGTTGGCGACTTGCCTGCCGCTCCTGGTTCCATCGTTCCCGTTTTTGCTGGTTTTGTTTCCATCGGTTCCGTTTCTTTCAGCCCCGTTTCTGACAGTCCCATTTCCAGTAGTCCGATTCCCGTCATTTACACTTCCTGTCCATGGTGCTGCCTGCTCCTTTGCGGTCTGCACATTCCCTTCGATAGTGTATGCTATATAGACAGTGTCCGGAGACGACCTGTCTGCCAGAATCTTGGAAATTGCAGTCCTGTTGAGAAACAGGGCCACCTGATATCCCACAATCAGGAACACCAACGCCACAGCGCCAGTCACGAATGATGCTGACAGCCCTTTCCGCTTCTTATCCTCCCTATCCATCTCCACCAGTATTTTAATCCAGGATTCAATCTCTATTCTGATGCCCCGGCAAGGATGATGACGATTTCCCCCTTAGGTTCATGCTCCCGGTACCAGTCCGCCACTTCTTTGACTGTTCCTCGCCTGTGCTCCTCGAATTTCTTGGAAATTTCCCTCGCTACGGAGCATCCCCTGTCCTCTCCGAATACCTCCGTAAACTGGTCGAGGGTCTTGACAAGCCGGTACGGTGATTCATAGAATATCATTGTCCTGGTTTCGGAGGACAATTCATGAAGCCTCGTCTGGCGCCCTTTCTTGACAGGCAGGAACCCCTCGAAACAGAATCTGTCGCATGGGAATCCCGAACTTACGAGTGCAGGCACGAATGCAGTTGCTCCAGGAAGGGTCTGGACCTCTATACCTTCACTGACGCATGTCCTTACGAGGAGGAACCCGGGGTCGGAAATCCCCGGCGTGCCGGCATCGCTGATGAGAGCGACATTTGCTCCGGCAAGAATCCTTTCCTTGATCATGCCGGCTGTCTTGTGCTCGTTGAACTTGTGGTGCGACTCCAGCCGGCCGTGTATTTCGTAGTGTTTAAGCAGGACGGAACTTGTCCTTGTGTCTTCCGCGAGAATGAGATCCGCTTCCTTTAGGACCCTGATGGCCCTGAATGTCATGTCTTCAAGATTGCCGACAGGAGTCGGTACGATATACAGTATCCCCGGACCTGCCTTTTCCCCGTTGTCCTGATTTCCCCTCATATCTTCTCTACATTTTAAAAGAAACTTTGACTATCTTTGCAATCACTAAATGCAAAAGTAAGGAAATGTTTTTAGAAAATGCAAAAAAAGCAGGCTCGATTGAAGTAATCTGCGGCTCGATGTTTTCAGGTAAGACGGAAGAATTGATCAGAAGGCTCAGGAGGGCGCAGTTTGCCAACCAGAAAGTCGAAATCTACAAGCCTGCCATAGATGTGAGATATTCCGACGATCAGGTGGTCTCGCACGATTCGCATAGCATTCCTTCCACCCCGATAGATTCGCCTGCCAGCATGCTTCTGCTTTCCAGCGATGTGGAAGTAGTGGGGATAGATGAAGCCCAGTTCTTTGACGACACCATTGTCGAAGTGGCACAGACCTTGGCCGACAAAGGGATAAGGGTCATAGTGGCTGGTCTTGACACAGATTTCACAGGTAAGCCTTTCGGTCCCATGCCTGCCCTTATGGCAGTGGCCGAGGATGTCCAGAAAGTCCATGCCATCTGTGTGAAGTGCGGCAGCCTCGCCAACCACTCCCACCGCCTCACCAAGAGCGACAAGCTCGTGGTCCTCGGCGAAAAGGACCTCTACGAGCCTCTCTGCCGCCACTGCTACAACGAAGCCATCGCCGCAGAAAAGTCAGATAGGTAGGGGTGCTATTCCTGAGGGGCATCTTCCACAACCATATCCTCTTTGATGGTAGCTGTCAAGTTGACAAATTATTCAATCAGGAATTGACATCAGGTCTTTTCCTAATGCCTTTTCTAATTTAGAGATGGTCTCCAGAGTGAGATTTTCCGTGCCTTTTACAATACGGCTTATGTATTGGGCCTTGACTCCCATTTTATCTGCGAGC
>JADIMD010000012.1 GCA_017695015.1 Candidatus Cryptobacteroides faecigallinarum
ATATTTGCCTTGTCTCATTAAATGACTATCTATGGAATACCTGAAAAGAATCGCTGACAGAGAGCTGGAATTGAGGCTTGAGGCATTCGGTGCAGTCCAGATAAAAGGCCCGAAATGGTGCGGCAAGACGACTACAGCAGAAATGCACGCAAACAGTGTAATAAAGATGCAGGATCCGGATACGAGGGAAGGGTATCTTGCCGCTGCCCGCACCAAGCCATCTCTGCTTCTTAAGGGAGAAACGCCCCGACTGATAGATGAGTGGCAGGTCGCCCCTATACTGTGGGATGCCGTAAGGAATGCAGTAGACGAAAGACAGGCAAAAGGACAGTTCATATTGACTGGATCAACGGTCATTGATGATTCTGAAATACTGCATACCGGGACAGGCAGGATTTCCAGAATGTCAATGTACCCGATGAGTCTCTACGAATCCAGAGAATCTAATGGGAAAATATCTTTAAAAGAATTGTTTGACAATAAAGGTCTCGACATAGACGGGACTGGATCGGACATTTCAATTGAAGAACTCATTTTCATGGCATGCAGAGGTGGCTGGCCTGCATCACTGCACGACATGAGTGACACCGCCAGATTATTGATAGCGAAAGACTATGTGGATATCGTCTGCAGTGACGATATATCAAAAGTAGACAAGACACAACGGAATCCGGCCCTGGCACGTCTTATCATGCGTTCTTACGCCAGGAATCTGTGCACATTGGCAAAAAAGACAAGTATGCTCGCAGATATTTCGGCAGAAATGGAAGGAACGTCCATGAAAACATTCGATGACTATATATCCGCATTGAAAAAACTATTCGTAATAGAGGATATTCCTGCATGGTGTCCAGCAATACGTTCTGCTACAGTCATACGGTCAGGAGATAAAAGATGCTTTACAGACCCGTCAATAGCAGCAGCGGCAATCGGAACTTCACCGCAGAATCTTGAACTTGACCTTAAAACATTCGGATTCATATTCGAATGTCTGTGCATACGGGATCTGAAAGCTTATTCACAAGCCCTTGGAGGGAAAGTGTCCTATTACCATGACAGATACGGGCTCGAAGCCGATGCCGTATTACATTTAGATGACGGAAGATATGCTCTTATCGAATGTAAATTAGGCAGCCGGGATATAGAAGAAGGAGCAAGGCACCTTATTGAACTGACCGACCTTATAAAAGAGAAAAACAGAACGGGAATACAGATGCAGTTACGTCTCCCGGACCTGCTTATCGTCCTTACCGGAGGTAACATGGCCTATACCAGAGAAGATGGAGTCAAAGTCATCCCTATCGGATGCCTAAAAGACTGATGTTTTGAATTATTCAACGTCAGTCCGAGGAGTTTATGCCGTGGCTTCATGTTATCTATGGCAGGTATGCCGTGTATGAAAATCCGATTTTGAAAGGAAGGAAATTTTTACGAGCTTTACGCGGTATTTGACAGTGAAGGCAAACTGTCGTAAAATGACATTGTTATATGGCAATACTGATGTTTGGCACAAGACGTTTTCGGATCATATCGGCCATTGCCGCACTTTTCATGGGCTTCTCCACAGTGCAGGCGCAGGAAAGGGACAGCACATATAGTGCTGACACAGCAAGACTTACAGTAAATGCCCGAAATGAGATGACCGGAGGAATGATCCTTCCGGAGCTGATGATTCCGGAGGAGGACATGGAGGCATACAGCCGTGAGAAGATATCCTCTGTCATGAACGCCTCCATCTCTCCGATGTTTTACAGCACTCTTGACATAAAGCCCTACTATACAGCCATTCACAGTTTCAACGGGATGATGCAGGAGCACTATGGCATCATGCCTCTGACAGGGAACCTCCATGCGTTCCTGGGCCGCAGGGACACGGACTGGATCAACCTGTACAGTTCACAGACCGCATATCTCGCTGCCGGAGTGCAGCTTGCTCCCTGGCTGGAGATAAACGGAGGCGGAGTCTTCGGCATGAGCATGCTGAAGGACAAGGAACCTGTACCCGTCCTCGGAGGAATGATGTCCGTGGTCTTCCGCCCGTCAGATGACACTAGCATAATGCTCTGGGGCAGTTTCACCAACGTGAGCGCTTTCGGACCGCCGACATTCAACCCGGTGAATGTCCCGACCCTGAATATCGGAGCATCCGCCAAGTTCAGGGTCGGGGATGCCACCATCGGTATCGGGGCATCATTCTCCACAGCCCCTTAGAGGCCCTGATTACAGCACCGGGACGGTGAAATATTCTGTATCAGGGAATTCGCGCCGCAGCCGGTCTTTAAGGAATGTCTGCGTGTCATCCGCGATGGTGGAGTCTTCCTCATGCGGGAACATATTGAACACAAGCATTTTAAGTGATATGCCTCTGTTTTTCACCGCCTCGAGGCTCAGAAGCGTATGGCTTATGCTTCCGAGCCGGCCTGAAGTGACGAAAATAAGCGGATAGCCTTTTTCCTTTATATAATCTATGGTGAGCAGGTCTCTTGTGAGCGGGACCATCAGCCCGCCGGCACCTTCCAGCAGGACAGCGTCGTAACGTTCGCTCAAGGTGTCCGTGGCAGACTCTATCCTGGCGAAGTCTATCTCCCTGCCATCTATCTCGGAGGCAAGGTGCGGGGAGCATGGATATGAGAAGATTTCAGGCATGGTGAGCCGCTGCTCATCCTCCGGGAGAATGCCGCAGCCCATGATTTTCCTGTGGAGGAGGATATCCTCGGACATGCCTGTATTGCCTGTCTGGATAAATTTCTGGGTAACGGTCCTTACCCCTGCCGCGTTCCATACCCTGGCTATATAGCCTGTAGCATAGCTTTTGCCGGCATCGGTGTCGATGCCGCTGACGAAATATACGTTGTTTTCCATTGTTGGATATTGATTTAGTTCAACGTTTCCGGCATACCATTATCTCAGGATGATATGTCAGTGTGAGCTTCCCTTCTTCCGTGGAGAACCGTTCCTCATACCGCCTTGAGAAATCAGCCAGGCGTCCCCTTGTCCAGAATTCCTTTCTTATTCCGGTCACTCCTGTGCTCTTGAGATGCCGCAGAACAGATACCGCATCGTCGAAAAGAAGCGTCTGTATATATTCGTCCGAAGAAAGGATCTCGAAATTCTCCTCAAGCATCTCCTCAAGCTCCTTAAGCGAATAATACCGCAGAGACCTCCCCTCGAGGACTTCGAGTTCGGAGAGGTTGCCTTTTCCGAACGTGCTGAAAGCCAATATGCCTCCATCCCGCAAAAGTCTGCATGACTTGCTGAAGAAAGCCGGGAGGTCATTGAACCACTGGAAAACGGAGCAGGATACTATCATGTCCGGATGCACAGGGAATTCCTCCGACTCGGCATCTCCTGGAAAGAACCGTGCACGTCCGGAGTCAAGCAGATCTTCAAGTGACAGGATGTATTTTTCATTTATGTCGTTGAGAATAAACTCCTCCGGGTCGAAGTCAGAGAGCAGCATCCTGGAGAATATCCCCGTTCCGCATCCGATTTCCAGCACCTTGCCGCATCTTCCCGGGCGCCTCATCTCCGGCAGCAGCGACGACAGGCAGGAGGCAAGGCGCGTAGCCGCACCACGCTGTACAAGGGCGCTGTCGCCGTATGTCCCTGCAGCCCGCGAAAAGCGTCCCTTCATCAGTTCCTTGTCAGTCATTCCTTCCGATTGCATATTCAAACAGTTCTTTCCCGTAGTGAGGAGCATCCATCTCCGCCGTCCGGATCCCGGTCCATGCCCTGCGCTGGTTTTCCGCAGGGAAAATCATGTCCTCCCGGCCGATCACGGCAACATCCCATCTGAAATCACAGCACACGCCGCTCCCCTTCACTGCTGTATAAAGGGCGGCAAGTTCATCCTTCAGCTCCTCCGGGGAGCGTTCAGGCCTGCGGGAAAGGTATTCTTCAAGATTCTTCCCGCACATCCGTCTGACGAACTTGTCCAGGACCGGGCG
>JADIMD010000003.1 GCA_017695015.1 Candidatus Cryptobacteroides faecigallinarum
GAAACAAAGGAGGAGTAGAATATGAAAAAGACATTTTCAATCGGCGGGGTGCATCCTGCTGACAAAAAGATTTCTGCAGGGTGCAGGATAGAGGTGCTTCCTACTCCTCAGACAGTCTATATCTCCATGGCCCAGCATCTGGGCGCTCCTGCTACGCCTGTCGTGGCTGCGGGAGACAAGGTGAAGGCCGGACAGGTGATAGGGGAGCCTGCCGGATTCATCTCCGCTTACGTCCATTCGTCCGTATCGGGTACCGTCAAGTCTGTAGGACCACGCCCTGATCTTGCAGGGAACAAGGTAACCCATGTCGAGATCGAGGTCGAGGGAGATGAATGGGCAGAAGGCATAGACCTGACCGACACTCTTGTGACAGAGATTCCGTCTGACAACAAGACCATTATAGACAGGATAAAATCCAATGGTGTCGTAGGACTTGGAGGCGCTACATTCCCTACCCATGTCAAGCTTACCCCTCCGGAAGGGAAGAAAGCCGAGATACTGATTCTCAACGGGGCGGAATGCGAACCATACCTTACTTCCGACTACAGGATAATGCTTGAGAAATCCGACCAGATCATAGTCGGAGCGGCCATTATGAAACAGGTCCTCGGAGGTCCGCGGACAGTAGTGGGTATCGAGGACAACAAGCCGGAGGCTATCGAAGCCATGAAGGCGGCAATCGCAAGACTCCAGGCAAAATCGGCGGCCTATAACGGTATCGAAGTGATGGTCCTCAAGAAGAAGTACCCGCAAGGAGGGGAGAAACAGCTGATCGATGCCGTTGCCTGCCGTCAGGTGAAGTCAATGGGTCTTCCTATAGATGTCGGGGCGGTAGTCCAGAATGTGGCCACATCCCTTGCCGTCTATGATGCGGTGATGAAAAACAGGCCGCTGACAACGAATACCCTTACCGTTACGGGAGACTGCCTTCCTGCCGACAGGCAGAAGAACTACCTGTTCCGTATAGGAGTGCCTTTCTCATTCATTATCGAGCAGAGCGGCGGAATGCCGGAGGATGCGGTGAAGGTCATCAGCGGTGGCCCTATGATGGGTAAGGCCATATCAAACCTCGATGCCACTACAGTCAAGGGATCGTCTTCCATTCTCTATCTGACTGCGGAACAGACGGTCCGCAAGCCGGAAAGCAACTGTATCCGTTGCGGCAAGTGCGTGGAAGCATGTCCGATGGGTCTGGAGCCGTATCTTCTGAACAAACTGGCCCGTAACGGAATGATGGATGAACTGGAGCAGAATGCCATCCAGGACTGCATCGAGTGCGGATGCTGTCTGTACAGTTGTCCAGCGAACATTCCGCTTCTGGATGTCATACGTATAGCAAAGGGTGATGTGATGCGCGCGATCCGCGCCCGTTCGGCAAAAAAGTAATCGAAATAATTAAAACAAGACAATAATGAACAGACTGTTATTGGTTTCACCTGCACCTCACCTGCATACGAAGACATCCACAATGTCTCTGATGCGGGATGTGGTGATTGCTCTGCTCCCGACTGTCATTGTCTCCATCCTGTTCTATGGCTGGAGGGAGATAATGATTCTGGCAGTGAGCGTGATTTCCTGCGTCCTTCTGGAATATCTCATCACGAGATTCCTCCTGAAAAGGCCGAATACCATAGGGGACTGGTCAGCAGCGGTGACGGGTGTCCTTCTTGCCCTGAACCTTCCGGCCACTTCTCCGTGGTGGATGGTGCTCATAGGTGCCATTGTGGCTATCGGAGTGGCTAAGCTGACTTTCGGAGGTCTCGGACAGAATCTTTTCAACCCGGCTCTTGTCGGACGAGTGTTCCTGCTCATCTCATTCCCTGTTGCAATGACCAACTGGGGACCTGTGAAAGGCTTTATCGGCAATTCAGACGCCGTTACGGGAGCGACTCCGCTCGGCCTTGCAAAGGAAGGGGGGATAGAGGCAATCCAGCATCTGGACTATCTCAACATGCTGTATATGAATATAGGCGGTTCGGCAGGAGAGCTTTCTGCGATAGCCATCCTGATTGGATTCATCTATCTGCTTGCAAGAAAGGTTATCCGTCCGCATATCACACTGTCAATCTGGATTACCGTATTCGTGTTCTCCGGCATCATGTGGCTGATTGACCCTGCCGTGTATACTGACCCTATATTCAATCTCCTGACAGGAGGTATCCTGCTCGGTTCAGTGTTCATGGCAACCGATTATGTGACATCTCCTATGAGTACATCGGGCGGTATCGTATTCGGTGTGGGTATCGGTCTCATCACCATGCTCATCAGGTATTTCGGAGCATATCCGGAGGGAGTTTCATTCGCAATCCTGATCATGAACTCCACTGTTCCTCTTATCAACAAATTCTTCAAGAATAAGAAATACGGGAGGTAAAAGGCTATGGCTATTCAATCATCATTCAAAAATATGGTGCTCTGCCTGTTTGTGATATGCATCGTATGCTCCACACTTCTGGCAGTAGTATATGCTGTGACTGCCGCTCCGATCCAGGCTGCGGCGGAAGCAAAGACCAATGCTGCCATTGCGCAGGTTGTCCCTGCTTTTGAGGGAGCTCCTATAGAGGCGACCGTTGAGGTGGACGGCACTGAATATACATATTACACTGTGTCTGACAATTCCGGAGTGGCAGGATATGCAATCATTTCATCCGGTTCAGGATTCAGCGGCCCTGTCCAGGTAATGGTGGGATTTTATCCTGACGGCAAGATTTACAACACTTCTGTCCTGTCCCAGGCTGAAACCCCTGGTCTTGGAGCCAAATGTGTCGAGCCGGCGTTCCGCGACCAGTTCAAGGAGTTCGACCCTGCTGTGAAGAAACTTTCGGTGGTCAAGGATGGCGGTGATGTGAATGCAATTACGGCTTCAACCATCACATCAAGGGCTTTCTGCGATGCATTGTCAAAGGCTGTGGCTGCTTTCGATGCCATCACCGGGGCCCAGCTCCCTGCAGATTCGGTCTCAGGAGCGACTGTCCCTGAAGAAGGTCAGATGTCAGAAACAGAAATTACTTCACAGGAGGTCAAATAAGGAGGACAGATCATGACAAAATTTCAGCTTATAACCAAAGGCCTGATTAAGGAGAATCCGACATTTGTCCTTCTCCTGGGTATGTGCCCTACGCTGGCGACGACGACTTCCGCCATCAACGGCATGAGTATGGGACTGGCCACCCTGTTTGTGCTTGTGCTTTCCAACATGGCCATTTCCGCCATAGCGAATGTGATTCCTGACAAGGTGCGCATCCCTGCATATATCGTGGTGATCGCCACATTCGTTACTCTGCTCCAGTTCGTGATGCAGGCTTATACTCCTGCCATATACGAGACCCTTGGAATCTTCATCCCTCTGATTGTCGTGAACTGTATTGTGCTCGGCAGGGCAGAGGCATTCGCCAACAAGAATTCCGTAGTGGATTCGGCATGCGACGGACTTGGTATCGGACTCGGTTTCACCCTTTCCCTGACGATTCTCGGTCTTATCCGCGAGATTCTCGGAAGCGGATCTGCATTCGGGTTCAAGTTCCTGCCTGGAGACGGCATACTTTGCTTTGTCCTTGCTCCGGGAGCATTCATGGTGTTGGGCTATCTGATTGTGCTTTTCCACAAGGTGACAGCCAAAAAGAACAAATAATGGAGGATAGGTTATGGAATATGTAATTATCATCATATCAGCGATATTCGTAAACAATATCCTGCTGGCGCAGTTCCTCGGGTGCTGCCCGTTCCTCGGAGTTTCCAACAAGCTCAGCACTGCTGTCGGAATGTCGGGTGCAGTTTGCTTTGTGATAACTCTTTCTACTTTGGTGACCTATCTCCTGCAGTATTATGTGCTTGATCCTCTCGGGATCGGCTTCCTGCAGACGATTGCGTTCATCCTTGTGATTGCAGCCCTTGTGCAGATGGTGGAAATCGTGCTCAAGAAGGTCAGCCCTGCACTTTATCAGGCACTGGGAATCTTCCTCCCTCTGATCACGACCAACTGTGCCGTTCTCGGAGTGGCCCTGATAGTGGTGACCAAGGAATTCACTTTCGGAGGAGAGCCTCATATGCTCAACCTTGTGGAGTCAGTAGTGTATGCTTTCGCTACATCTGTCGGCTTCGGACTGGCGATGGTGCTTTTTGCCGGGCTTCGTGAGCAGCTTGCACTCAACAAGGTCCCTGAAAGCTTCAAGGGTATTCCGATTGCCTTGGTTACGGCAAGTATACTCGCCATGGCATTCATGGGATTCTCAGGACTTGTTTAGTATTTTGGGCAAAGAATCTGATTAAGACCAATGTACATAGAGAATAACGACACACCCGGTTCACCATTCGAATGGTACGAACTGGGTGTTTCTTTGCGTCGGAACGAGCAGTTCGGCGAAGCGATAAATGCATTCCGCAAGGCGGAAGAAGAGGCTGTCAGGATTATGGAAGAAAATTCCGGGCTGCGGTATCTGGATGACAGGCTCGACATGGAAGAACTTCGGTCGTTGCGTGACAGGGCGTCGGCATCCATAGAACTCATCCTCCGTATCAGAGGCTTTGTCAACAAGGACCTCATGAATCCATAAGAGACAGTTGTAAACACCTTACAAAATAGCCTGGCATCAGAATTTTCCGATGCCAGGCTTTTATATAATCCGGTTATAGTGCCTTAGAATCTGTAGCGGACGCCTATTGTAGGGACAAATCCCAACATGCCGTCATTATAAAAGCGTACTCCACCGTTACCTGCGGCTATTCCTATCTGAGGTCTGAGGTCAACGGAAAGCTGGAGAGGGAACCAGAAAGTATATTCGAGTCCAACCTGTCCTACAGCCGCAAATACGAACTCGTTTCTTCTTCCAGCATAGTTCAGTCCCAATGTAGCACCTGGACCTGCGTATACGCCCCATTCGCCTCTTGCTGTCCATGCAGGCTGTGCAAGCATGAAGTTATAGGTGGCAGTTGCCTGCAATGCATTGAGTGTAAAAAGACCGAGATCGGCTTCTACGAAATTCTCTCCTCCTACATAATGCTGGTAGCTGGCTTCAATACCGTACATTAGTCTTCCACCGACTGCCCTTGGTTGTGCAGAGGCAGCGAATGCAACTCCAAATACAAGGGCTGCAATCAGGATAATCTTCTTCATAATACTGTTATTTTAGTTAAAAATATCGTCTCTGTATATGTCCGCGGTCCTAAGACCAGGCACATCTTCTCACAAAGATAGTCTTTTATTCAGAAATTGTCACTATAAATCCGGCTTTATTCTTGACCGGGTGAACATTGTGGAATGTCAAGAAAAAACATTAAATTTGAATCACTTTCAATTCAAATGATTTACAACAGTTTATATTATGGAAAGGACATTGGTGATAATCAAGCCCGGAGCTCTTCAGAGAGGTCTGGCAGGTGAAGTGATTTCCCGTTTCGAAAAGCGTGGACTCAAGCTTGTGGCAATGAAAATGCAGCAGCTTTCTTCCGAAATTCTGGATGTGCATTATGCCCATCTCAAAGACAGACCGTTTTTCCCATGGCTGAAAGCAGGCATGATGGCAGCTCCAGTGATTCTCTGCTGTTGGGAGGGATTTGAGGCCGTAAAGACTGTCAGGGAGATGGCAGGTGCAACCAATGCACGCAAAGCTGCCCCTGGGACAATCCGCGGTGATTACGGGATGAGTTCCCAGGAAAACATTGTCCACACTTCCGATTCTATCGAGAATGCACAGATAGAGCTGGACAGATTCTTCTCTCCGGAGGATTATTGTGAATATCCTTCACCTCTCCAGCAGTATCTTTACGCGCCGGACGAGAATTAGTCGGGATAGCCTTTCCTGCCTTATGCCGGTGAGGCTACAGGCTGTACCATACTTCGGCAGGTTCGGGTCCCATCTCGAATTCAATGGTCGCGCCTGACATGATAAGCTCATGTGTGATGAAGCTTTTCCCGTAAGGCTTGCCGTTGACTTTCACTGACTGGATGTAGATGTTGTCCTTGTTCACTCCGTGGGCAAGGACAGTAAATGTCTTGCCGTTCTCAAGGTGCAGTCTCACTTCAGGGAACAAAGGCGTGCCGATCTCATATTCTCCCAAAGCAGGGTTGACAGGGTAGAAGCCCATGGCGCTGAATACATACCATGCTGACATCTGTCCGCAGTCGTCATTGCCGCAGAGCCCTGCAGGGGCGTTGAAATACAGCTCGTGCATGACTTCGGCTGCATATTTCTGGGTTTTCCACGGCTGTCCTACCTTGTTGAAAAGATAAATGACATGGTGGCTCGGCTCGTTCCCGTGAGCGTACTGGCCTATCATGCCTGTGCTGAAAAGAGGCAGCTCGTCGTCTGCAGACGGATTGTATGTGAACATGCTGTCGAGTTTCTCCGCAAACCTCTCCTTGCCTCCGCACAATCCTATAAGTCCATCAATGTCATGCTGCACCGACCAGACATAATGCCATCCGTTACTTTCGCAGATGTGAGGGGTATATTCGTCAGGTGAGAACCCGCTCTGGAAATTGCCTTTGCTGTCACGCGGCTGCATGAAAGTAGTCTGAGGGTTGTAGACATTCCTGTAGTTCTGTGACCTGGAATAGAATTCGTCTGCAATTTCATCATGTCCCATTTTCTCGGCCATTTTGGCTATGCACCAGTCGTCATAGGCATATTCGAGAGTTCTCGACAGAGACCAGTTGTCTGAATTGTATTTGTCTTCCACATCGAACGGGACATATCCAAGTTTCTTGTACAGTCCGATGCCGCGGTACCAGTCCAGATTTGCCGTGTTTACGCATGCCTCAAGAGCTCTTTCCGCATCAAAGTTTCCGATGCCTTTCAGGTAGGCGTCCACTATGACAGGCACAGCGTGGTAGCCAATCATCATGTCTGTCTCGCTCCCCCAGAAGTTCCATACGGGCAGTCTGCCGTTCTGGTCGTAGAAGGCAAGGAACGATTCCACCATGTCGTTTACTCTTGCGGTCTCGGTATATGTGAACAGGGGATGAGATGCCCTGAATGTGTCCCACAATGAGAAAGTGCCGTAGTTGACCCAACCTTCCCCTTTGTGAATTTTCTTGTCAGGTCCGTAATATGAGCCGTCGACATCGCTGTAGATTGTAGGGGCAATCATGGAGTGGTACATGGCTGTGTAGAAATTCACCCTGTCGTCTGGATTACCTCCGATGACTTCGATTTTGCCGAGCTGGGCGTTCCAGTCCTTTTTGACATCAGCAAGATATTTGTCAAAATCATTGTGAGGAGCCTCCGTGTTCAGATTGAGGGCAGCTCCTTCCATGCCTGTCCCGGAGATGGCGGTGCAGATGACAAGCTGCTCACCTTCAGCCGTGTCGAAATCGAATCTGGCTATGTATGCCTTCCCTATTTTCTTGCCGTCGCGTTCAGTGTCGGAAACTTCCATGGACATGGAGTCGAACGGTCTTGAGAATCTGGTCATGAAATATGTCTTCTGTCCTCTTGCCCAGCCGTCGGAGAACCTGTATCCGCGGATTGTACACGAGTCGACTGCTTCAATGAAGGAATCTTCGGTAAAGTCCCAGTTCATGGCTTTTTTCAGGTTCAGGAAGACGGCCGATTTTCCTCCCGGGAAAGTATATCTTTGGATGCCGCATCTCGGTGTGGCAGTGAGCTCCACATTGATGCCGTAGTCCTGAAGCAGCACCTGGTAGTATCCTGCGCTTGCTTCCTCGTTGTCGTGCGAGAACTTGGAATGTATGCCCAAAGGCTGCTCCGCTTCATTGTACGGGATTGTCACAGGCATGAACGAGATGTCGTACAGGTCGCCTGCCCCTACCCCCGAAAGGTGGGTGTGACTGAATCCTGCTATAGTGCTGTCAGGATAAAAATATCCTGCAATCCTGTCCCATCCTGGCAGACCGTTGTCCGGACTGAGCTGTACCATGCCGAATGGCGCCTGGGCTCCAGGGTATGTGTTTCCTGTGAAATCAGTCCCGATGAAAGGGTTGACGATATCCGAATAGTCTGTTTCGACTGATGGAGAACATGAAATCATGCCAGCGGCAAGAATGGTTGAGATGATGCCGGAGAAAATAGCTCCAGCCCTTGTTCCGGATGTTGGATTCATTGTATAGCCGTTTTTTAATTTTCAAGTCGCTGCCATTGGCACGACATTCTACAAAAATAATGATAATATGCGATATTCTGCTATTTTCTTTAACTTTGCATGAAATCGCATTGAAAAATGAAGACAGGGATCAAGAATTTCATTATGATGGCGCTTCTGTCATCCGTATTGTCCGCGGTATGCGGCTGTGTCGCAGGCAATGCTCCGCGTCTGAGTGGAGCAGAAAAGGGGATCATTGATGCGGATGGCATAATGAGGGTGCTGTCAATCAGCGACAGGAAGGATTCTTTGGTACTCCGGTCGAAATGCGTGGATTTTCCGAAAAGGGCGTTGCGTTCAGAGCGTTTCCACAGGCTTGCCGACAGGATGGTGGCTACGGTTACGGATTCCACTCAAGACGGAGTAGGCATCGCCGGACCGCAGGTAGGCCTTAAAAGGAGGGTCGTGGCTGTCCAGAGATTCGACAAGGAGGGAAAGCCGTTCGAGGTATATCCGAATATCCGTATAGTATACAGGTCGGAAGAGACGCAGACCGGTCCTGAAGGCTGCCTGTCCGTACCGGACATATACGGGAATGTGGAGCGTTCGCAGACTGTGGTCATCAGTTATATTGACATCAATACTCTCAAACCGGTCAGAGATACCGTCAGCGGCTTCACCGCCGTCATCTTCCAGCACGAAACCGACCACCTCGACGGCATCCTTTTCACCGACAGGATGTGATTCTGGAATCAGATTCCAAGATTGCATAAAAACGATGAAAATTCATATGTTTGCACAAACAAGTATGGATTTGTGTAGTTTTTTACATTTTTCCATACTTAATAATGCGAATTATGGAGTTCAAGGGCAATACAAAAGGGGTCCTGTAGCGGCTTGCCGATATCAGAGTATCTGAGTAGTGGGGTATATTTCTTTGGATTTTTGCAAAAACAGGTGATTTATTTCTTTGGATTTTTCTTTTTTTGCTGCGATTTATTTGGTTGGATAATTTCATATAGTTATTTTTGCATACAGAAATAAAGCGTTATTTTTATGTACTGCAAAAGGCTTATCGACAAATATCTATCGGAGTGGGCATCAAGAGATATCCATAAGCCATTGCTGCTTAGAGGTGCCAGACAGGTCGGAAAATCCACGGCTGTTAAGGAGCTTGCTAAAAAATTCGAGAATTTTGTCGAGGTTAACTTTGAAAAGCAACCTAACTACAAAATTCTATTCAAAGATGACCTGGATGTCAAGCGTATTGTCCCGCAAATATCCGCCATACACGGAACCTCTATTAAACCAGGTAAAACGCTTTTATTCCTTGATGAAATTCAAGAGTGTCCGCAGGCTATTATGGCTTTACGCTTTTTCAAGGAGGATATGCCTGAACTTCATGTTATTGCTGCCGGTTCTCTCCTTGAATTTGCATTACAAGAACTTCCTACATTCGGGGTCGGAAGAATTCATTCAATGTTTATGTATCCGATGACTTTTGATGAATTCCTGGAAGCAAATGGCCAACAACTGCTCATTGAAGCCCGTAATCAAGCTTCAATAGATAATCCTCTCCCTGAACCTTTGCATGATAAATTGGTAGAATTCCTTCGTACATATATGCTTGTCGGAGGAATGCCTGAATCTGTCAAGACTTGGGTTGAGCATCATGATTATGTAAGATGCCAGGAAGTCCAGGATGACATTGTTGTCACATATGAAGATGATTTCCCGAAGTACAAGAAAAATGTAGATCCTGTATTGCTGCGTCAGACACTGCGAAGCGCGGCAGTTCAGGCTACTAAAAAGTTCATATATTCAAAAGTCGGTTCTGGTTATAAGACTGTAGAAGTGCAAAAAGCAGTAGAGTTGCTGGCTCTTGCAGGTATTCTGCATCCTGTGACGCATACAGATGCCAATGGTTTGCCATTAGGAAGTGAAGAGGATAAGTCGTATCAAAAAATGCTGTTACTTGACACGGGACTGTTGCTTCGCCTTCTGAATATGTCGTTAGGTGATATATCTGAACTGACTACACAGATTCTGACTGCAAGTGCTGCAGATTTAGTAAATAAGGGCCCGATGGCAGAACAGGTAGCAGGACTTGAAATGCTGCATCATATGAGCCCGAATATCCGCCATGACCTGTATTATTGGGTGAGACATGCAAAGAATTCCCAAGCGGAGATAGATTACATATCAAGTTATTTGCAGGTAGTTGTTCCAGTTGAAGTTAAAGCTGATACACAAGGAGGAATGAAGAGCTTGTGGTCGTTTATGCGTAATAAAAAACTTCACTATGCTATTCGATGCTCTATGGAGAATTTTGGGAAATTCAACTATGTAGATAAAGAGGACAATGCCGAAGTGAGACATGTGCGGATTTGCCCACTGTATGCTATTGCCAAAATGGAAGAGATAAAACAAGGTATTGAAAAATAGTATATTCAATTATACATATCTGCATAGCGGAACATACCATTCTGAATAGTTGTTGCGACTTGCTGGTCAGAGTATCTGAGTGATCAGCGGGATGCTGAGTATCGAGAGGAGGGTGGAGATGAGGATGCCCTGTACCATGACGGTCTCGTCCTTGCCGTACTGGAGACAGAACATTGCCCCGTATGTGCCCACAGGCATTGCAGCCAGGACCGTATTGATACCGAGAATGTCACCGCTGAAGCCGATGAGACGGGTGAAATAGTAGATGACTATCGGCAGGACCAGCAGGCGGAGAACAGATATGCCCCACACCAATTTCCCGGAGAAAATCCTCCGAAGGTCCATCTGGGCCATGGATGTGCCGATGATCAGCAGGGCGGCCGGGACTGTGATGTTTCCGAGCAGGGTTATCGGGGTTGTTATCAGGTTCGGCAGTCCCTTAATGTCGAACACCACTATCAGTGTGGACAGGTAGCAGGCTATCATGGCCGGGCTTACAAGTATTTTCCAGTCCAGTTTCAGCCCTCCCGGACCTCCCTGTATCATCTTTTTCCCGAGCGAGAATGCCAGGAGGGTGAACGGGATGTTCAGCAGGCTCGCATAGAAGATGGCGTATTTGCCGAAAATCGAGGCGACTATCGGGTAGCCGATGAAGCCGACATTGCCGAAAGTCAGCATGAATCCGTAGATACCCTGCATGTCCTTGTTTTTTGTGATGATGCGTGAAAGGAGCATCGCCACGGCGACGAAGAATGCGTATGTGACACATCCGATGGCAAGTACGGGGAGAATCAGCCCTTTGTCAGGGGAAATGTCGCCCATCACGGAAGATACTATCAGGCATGGGCTGCTGATATTGATTACGAATACTGACAGTTGCTGCGAGAAGCGACCGTCTATTATCCTGAGTTTCGCCGCACCGTATCCTACGAGAATCAGGATGAACAGTGCCGCCATCTGGGAAATGATAGCCAACATAAATTCTTCGTATTAAAACGCAATTTTTAATTTTCGGGGCGCAAAAATAGCGGTTTCTTTGGAATCCTGAAAATTTTCCTGTCTGTGGTGCCGGATTTATCTGAAACGGAATGAAGTCAGGACACGATTTTCAGCCCTATTATCGATGCAATGAGTGTCGTTATGAAGAACAGACGGAGGAATGAGGCGGGTTCATTGAAGAATATGATGCCGAGAAGCACTGTCCCGACTGCCCCTATGCCAGTCCATACAGGGTATGCTGTCCCTATCGGCAGGCTCTGGACCGCCTTTGCAAGCAGAATCATGCTCAATGACAGACAGATTATGAAACCTGCTCCCCACAACCACCATGCAGTGCCCGAGACCTCTTTCATCTTCCCCAGGCAGAACGCAAATCCGGATTCGAACATCCCGGCGACAATCAGTATAATCCAGTTCATAATAGTATTGCACAGTTGCCTGCAAATTTATATCAAATATTTCTGCCGTCAAAGCCGCCGTCA
>JADIMD010000056.1 GCA_017695015.1 Candidatus Cryptobacteroides faecigallinarum
CACAAAGATATTGAGAATATATGCAGGATTTCTGTATATAACCGAATTAATTGCTATTTTTGACTGTCGAAAACTGAAGTCAGCAGATATGGGAAAGTTATATCCGGTAGGAATACAGAATTTCGAGAGCCTGCGTAAGGACGGTTATGTCTATGTAGACAAGACGGAAATCATATACCGTCTGGTGAAGACGGGGAGATATTATTTCCTGAGCCGTCCGAGACGGTTCGGCAAGAGTATGCTCATCAGCACATTGGAGGCCTATTTCCAGGGGAAGAAGGAGCTGTTCGAAGGGCTCGCCATCGAGGCGCTGGAAAAGGAGTGGAACCGGTATCCTGTGCTGCATCTGGATCTGAACACAGAGAAATACAATACAATTGAGGCTCTTGACAAGAAGCTGGATCTGGCACTTACCGAATGGGAGAGTCTATACGGGGCCAACCCGCATGAACAGTCACTGGCCACAAGATTTGAAGGAATCATCAAGCGTGCGGCCGCAAAGACCGGGACCCGGGTCGTGATACTCATAGATGAATATGACAAGCCCATGCTCCAGGCAATAGGAGACCAGGAAAGGCAGGATGAATACAGGGGCACGCTGAAAGCATTCTACGGAGCGCTCAAATCACAGGACGGGAACATCAAGTTCGCCCTCCTCACCGGCGTGACCAAATTCGGGAAGATCAGCGTATTCAGCGACCTTAACAACCTGGAGGACATCTCCTGGGACAGGAATTATTTCGACATCTGCGGGATAAGCGAGCAAGAACTTCCGGACAATTTCAGCGATGACATACAGGCTCTCGCCGATGCCAACGGACAGACTTTCACTCAGGCCTGCGAGCAGCTGAAGGCCGACTATGATGGCTACCATTTCTACCCTTACAGTCCGGGGATATACAACCCGTTCAGCCTGCTGAACACATTCAAGAAAAGGCAGTACGGACGGTACTGGTTCGAGACAGGGACACCGACCTATCTGGTGGAACTTTTGAAGCAGCATAAGTACGACCTGTACAAGATGGCGCACGAGAAGACTACCTCCGATGTCCTGGACAGCATAGACGCGTCATCGACCAACCCGATTCCGGTGATCTACCAGAGCGGATACCTCACCATCAAGGGATTCATCCCCGAGCCCCGGATATACGAGCTGGGGTTCCCGAACCGCGAGGTCGAGGAGGGATTCATGAAGTTTCTCCTGCCATACTATACGCCCTTGCAGGAGACGGAGGGCGGATTCGCCATCTGGGAGTTCATCTCCGATGTGAAAAGCGGGGACATCGACAGCTTCATGAAGCGCCTCCAGGCGTTCCTCGCGGACTGTCCCTACGAGATGGCAAAGGACATCGAGCTCCACTACCAGAACGTGCTCTTCATCGTATTCCGCCTGGCCGGCCTCTACACCCAGGTCGAGTACCACACTTCCCAGGGCCGCATCGACCTCGTGCTCCAGACACCCGGATATGTCTACATCATGGAGTTCAAGCTTGATGGCTCCGCCGAGCAGGCCATCGCCCAGATCGAGGAGAAGCAGTACGCCCTGCCGTTCAGCTCCGACTCCAGGACCGTATATTCGATCGGGGTGAACTTCAGCAGCGAGACAAGGAATATCGACAGGTGGATTGTGAAATAGGTCTATCCAAAATAATGCAGAATCGGTTATCATAATCAAAATCCTGGGAAAACATGAATAATCCGAAGAAAAAATATCCTATCGGAGTACAGACATTCAGTGAAGTCATCCGGCGCGGCTGTATCTATATAGACAAGACGGCCCTTATATACGACCTTGTGACATCTGGCAAAATATATTTCCTGAGCCGTCCCCGGCGGTTCGGGAAAAGTCTGCTTGTGACCACTCTGGAGGCTTATTTTTCAGGACGTAAAGAGCTTTTCGACGGACTTGCTATCAATGGGCTTGAAAAAGACTGGATACAATATCCGGTGCTGCATTTCGATTTCAGCGGGACAAAATATCTGAGTGCGGAGGATCTTGAAGGCCAGTTCCGGATACAGCTTGGAAGATGGGAAGAAAAATATGGAAGCAATCCGGTAGAAAAGACCCCTGCGGAACGTTTCCAGGGCATTATACGCAGGGCATACGAGAAGACTGGTAAGCAGGTGGTGTTCCTTGTGGACGAATATGACGCCCCACTGCTGGACAGCACCGGGGATCCTGAGCTTCAGGACAGACTCCGGAATATGCTTAGAAGTTTCTATAGTGTGGTGAAGATGAGCGATGCGATGCTCCGGTTCGTTTTTATCACAGGGATCAGCAAGTTCAGCCAGATGAGCATATTCAGCGAACTGAACAGTCTGCAGAACATCAGCATGAAAGACAGGTTCAGTTCTATCTGCGGCATCACTGCGACCGAACTTTCCACAAGTTTGAAAGAGGATGTGCAGACACTCGCTGAAGCCAATGGAGAAACATACGAAGAAGCTTGCAGTCATCTGCAGAAAATGTATGACGGCTATCATTTCAGTCCCCACTGCGAGGACATATACAATCCTTTCAGCCTGCTCAACGCCCTGAATGACAGAGAATACGGAAAATATTGGTTCAGTTCCGGCACCCCGACATTCCTGATAGGGCTGCTCCGGAAATATAACTTTGACATAGAGGCCCTTGACGGAATGAAGGCATCTGCAGAGCAGTTCGACGCCCCGACGGAAACGATATTGAATCCGTTGCCCGTCCTGTACCAGAGCGGTTACTTGACTATAAAGAATTATGACCCTGAATATATGGAATATACGCTTGCATATCCTAACGATGAAGTGCGTCTGGGCTTCATCGGATCACTCATCCCATACTATGTCCAGGATCCGAACTTAGCCAGGAATGCACTTATAACAGGGGTCGTAAAGGATCTGCGCAGAAACGACCTCGAAAGCTGTATGCAGCGCATTACGACTTTCTTCGCCTCGATTCCATACGATCTTGACAACAAGACAGAGAAGCACTTCCATACACTTTTCTATCTGCTTTTCTCAATGACAGGCCTTTATGTTGAGAGCGAGGTTAAGAGTTCTGCCGGTCGTGCAGATATTGTCATCAAGACAGAGACGCACATCTATGTATTTGAACTTAAACTGGATGGCTCCGCTGAAGAAGCGCTCAGACAGATAGACAGCAAAGGCTACCTTGTCCCGTACAGGATGGACGGCCGGAAAGTCGTGAAAGTCGGAATAAATTTCGACTCTTCCACCCGCACCGTCAGCGAATGGAAGGCAGAGGAGATGTAGTGTGCAGAAATCGGGACAATACAGCATCTTTCCGGTCCATCCCTTCCTGCCATCGAAATGGAACGGAAGAGCGGGACTTTCTGAAAAGCGGGAATATCGACAGGTGGATCGTGGAGAATCGACATACTGATTTTGATTCAGCCAGAAAAATCTGACATGGATGAAGACAGGACATATTTTTTCAGGCCGAGGGTCGGCGAAAATTATAGCTCAGGATTCAACAGTCTAAAGACTCTTGTCCTCGGGGCTTATCATTTCTGCTGGGAAGCCCATGCCAAAAGCTATGGATGTACCTATTATGAGCAATGTGTACGGGCAGGGCTCTCCAAAGACTATGATGAGCTATGCCCGATATATAAAGACAGGATGGAACTGTATGATGGATATTACAGGATTTCCAACAGCAATATCATCGAAATCGACTCATATACGGAGGGTGAACGTTGTCCCTCATACGGGGAATTTACGCGTTTCTTGACAGGGATATGTGGACGGAGAATATCAAACGAAGAGCGTGTAATGTTCTGGAACAGTGTGGCCTTCTACAATTATATCCAGCATTTTCTTCCGGAAGCAGAAGACTTTTCCTATCAGGAACGCAAGTCGTCTCTTGACTCTGATTTTCCGGCATTTGCAAAAGTCATTGAAGAACTTCGGCCGGATGTCATTTATATATGGACCGATGCCATAAAGGATGCTGTAGAAAGTAATCTGGAAAACCTCAACGGGGTCTCCTTCCAATTCTGCAAAAGAGAGACCGCCGGTTCACTGACTGTTTGGACAGCAGTCGTAAGTTATGCTGGGAACCGGAAACACACTGATACGGATGCCTTCCTGAATGAATTTGCCTTGACAACTAAAAAGGACAGAATGTCGGCCGCAGAGGCAATCCTCGAAGCCATCGGCTTATGCAGAAACCGAAAGAGTGCCGAATCCATATTCCACCGCCTCAAATACGACGATGATTTTGTCACAGAACTGACGAATATATACCAGGACCTCTCCGGTCTGAACAGCATATTCAACAGTCTGAAGGACAATATATCCAGACTTAAAGGAGAAGGAATCCTCTATAGCAACTTCTATGTCCCGGATGCGCGTCCGGTATCCGGCGCAGGTCCGGAGCATCTTTCACTGTGGGGGCTTTCCCGGGATGTCAGCATTGATAACCTTCCAGGTGCAATGATGCCAGACGATACACTTCTGCTGTGGATCGATGAGGATTCCAGAATACCAATGACAGTGCTTGCCGGAGTCCTTGGAAATATACGCCATGACAGTATCAGGCATCTCCTTCTTCTCATGAAGGCGTCTCATGCAAATGACAGTCTTTATTTTTCGCCGATAAAAAACAGCTGCCTGGCGGAGAGCATCTATGAAGTGGACGGGAGTATACTCATAAATCTGACTCCGGACTATCGAGAAACCATTTTTCTGTACCCGGGCGGAGCCAGGCCATACCAGAAGTTCACCCACCTGATTCCGTCAAAGTATAAAAAGAACAAGTCTCCGAAAACATGGTTCAAGACTCTCCTGAAAACAAGGATGAATATACATGACCAAACGATATTAGATGATATCAGTACCCTATTATATAATGCACAGGATAAAAACATCCTGTATGTAGAAACAGGAACTGATGGCACTGGCTTCATAAGATGCACCGACGAGAAATCAGCCGATATGGCACAACTCGTCATGGAAATCAAGAAAAAATCCTGGTCTGACAAATACGGGAAATCACTGCTCAAGTACAATGACATACAAAGGATGCTGAACACAAATATCGATCACATCGGCAAGCGCGTCTATGATGTCAGGCAGAAACGCAAATCGCCGCGCAGGAGACTAAAGTAATTTTTTCTTCATATTTTAAAATTATTTTCGTTGAGTATAAGCAAGTTACAGAATCAGCAAGGCTTTATTTTCATTGGGTCAACATGGTACAATATCTTTGCTGGCGTTCTCGGATGGGGACGCCAGTAACAAGATGTTTCACTTAATTTTATGTGCTATGATAGACAAAGATCTTGCTTTTCTTGCTTCTGCAAGTTCAAGCGACCTCAGGGTGCTTGTAGACTACATTACTTTGGACAAGTCGGGATCGCCGCGGATGACTGAAACGTTGACCACGACGAAAGAGTACAAAATGTACTATCCTGACAGGCTGGAGAAAATGGCAGACAGTATTGCTGACGAGCTCCAGAGATTCGGTGGAAACACTTTCGCGAACATCATCCGCGGGCATGGGGTCTCATACAAGAGTCTGCTTTGCGGTGCCTGCAAAAAGATGAAGGTGAGCTTCAACAAGAACTCGTCTGTGGAGACTATCGAGATATGCCTTCTGCAGAGTGTCCTGCTCAAGACTATGGAGGATATGTCCGATTCGGACCTCAAAAATCTCATCGAGGAACTGGATATACGCACTACCAGCTTCACCAAGCAGGCGATGATGGCGGCTGTGCAGAGTGCAATCCGGATAGGCGGTTTCACTTCGTACAAGATAGCTGTGATCGTCGCCAACGCTGTGGCACGTGCCCTGTTGGGCCGTGGGCTGAGTTTCGCCGCAAACGCGGCTCTGACCCGCTGGATAGGCGTGTTCGCCGGACCTGTCGGGTGGGCTGTGACTATCGCATGGACTGCACTGGATATCGCCGGACCTGCCTATAGGGTCACCATCCCGTCTGTCATCCAGATCGCCTATATGCGGATCAAGGCGAACGCCCCGAAGCAGATCGGGAGCGGAGACAGCTTTGTGATGTATGAAAACGCCTGAAACCAGGCCTTGTCCGCACCTTGCAGATATGAAAAATTCAGTTAACTTTGTAATGCTTTGTCATCCGACATTGTCAACTGAAATATTGAACGTGAATCTTAGGATTCCCAGACAACAAAACCGCCAATTTTGTTTCAGCCCACAGCTGAAGTACACGGGAAGAATAAGCAGCACGGTTCGCATATCTGTACAGGTGCGGACTGTTTGTTTATTCATACGTGTACGAGGTGCTTGGCGGTACCTGTTGTCTGTATGGAGGACGGCAGGGCCGCACTTTTTGTATATACCACATTGAACGATAACCAATAAATTATAATGCCATGAAATCGGATAAAAGAAAGACTGTCACATCTACTGATTCCGTTACAGGATGTGGATGTGTTGCCACGCCTACTGCGGTAACTCTTATCAAAATATTAAAAGCAAAAGGTTCGATAAGGGATAAGATAAAGAAACTGATTACAGAAAACACAATCATCCGTTAAATCATTGAAAAACTATGGCAGCAAGTTTTGTCAGGCAAATAAATACCTTCTATGATCCGGAGGAGGACATTTATAGCAACATATTCAGCCAATATGAAGATATCATCATCCAAAGTCTTATCACATCGTTCGGATTGGATTTTCTTCTTGACAAAGTCGGCATGATCAAAGATCAACATGGCGGAGATGTGGATACAATACATAATGTCCGGCAGATCGATAAAGACAAACAGATGATATATAAGAATAAGCAGAATGAAGAAAAATACAATACTAGAGAAGAATATAACTCTAGTAATTATCATTCTCATCCTAATTATATAAAAACAAATGCCCAATATTCCAAACAAAGAAAAGAAGGAACACTTATAGATGGATATACTGGCGAAAAATTAGACCCCAAAATATCGCACGATTTAGATCATATTGTGTCATCGAAGGAAATACATCAAGACCGAGGACGTGTTTTGTCTGGACTGAAAGGTGAAGATTTGGCGAATGATCCCGAAACAAATTTAACTCCAACTAATTATCATACTAATAGGTCTAAAGGGCAAAAAAGTATGGACGAATATTTGGAGAAAAATGGTTCCGAATATACGGAAGAGCAACAAGAAAGAATGCGAGAAAAAGATCGACTAGCAAGGAAAGCTTATAATGAGAAAATAAATAGAGCATACTATACAAGTCCAGCTTTTTTCAAAGATACAGCCAAAGCCGCAGGCAAGGTAGGAGTAGTTATGGGACTACGTCAAGCTCTCGGTTTGGTGTTTAGTGAAATCTGGTTTTCTGTTCGAGATGAAATAAGGCAGACTAAAGAAGATGGTAAAGCATTATTCAACAGTATAGCTTCCGGGATCAAGGAAGGTTTAGAAAATGCTAAATTCAAATACAAAGAATTATGGCATAAATTCATAGAAGGGACAGTAGGGGGCATATTGGCTTCATTAACCACAACACTTTGCAATATATTTTTCACTACGGCAAAGAATGTAGTAAGGATTATCCGCCAGTCATGGGCTTCGTTGGTTGAGGCAACCAAAATATTATTGTATAATCCCGACTTTCTCCCTTTCGGTGAACGCTTCAGGGCGGCGGCTAAAATCATAGCGACTGGAGCCAGTGTTGTTGCCGGGACAATGGTGGGCGATTTGGTTGCTAAAACAGGTGTTGCAACAATTCCGGTTATAGGAGATATTGTACAAACATTTTGTGGCACACTGGTTACAGGCATATTAAGTTGCTCGTTGTTGTATCTTTTGGACAGGAATTATGCTGTCAATAAGATTGTGCAAGTGCTTAATTCAATCCCGACCATCGATGACATTATAGTATATTATCGGATGCAAGCACGACTATTAGAAGAATATTGTGCTAAATTGATGGATATAGACTTGGTGGCATTCCAAAAAGAAGTGCACTTTTATAGTGAAGCTGTAGCCGATTTAGAAAATGCTGACAGCCAGCAGGAATTGAATTTTGCGTTACAGACAGTATGCAAAAAAATGGAACTAATCTCACCTATCGGCAACCATAAAGATATGGATTCTTTTATGGCAGATCCTGACAGCAAATTAAAATTCTGTTAATGTTTAAATGTGACCAATGCGGTGAATGTTGTCGTCACCTAAAAGATGTGTCGGTTTATGCCGATCTAGACAGAGGAGACGGTGTATGCAAATACTTGAACGATAATCTTTGCAGTATTTATGATACCAGACCACTTTTATGTAGAATAGATGAATGCTACGAATTATTCTTTAAAGAACAGTATTCTTTGGATGAATTCTATAGACTGAACACAGAAATATGTAACCAACTTAAAAATAAAAAATCATGTTTTTAAATTCACTCAGTCCTGAAGAAAAGGACATTTTTATGAAACTTGCCTCCGCTATAATAAAAGCGGATGGGATCGTAGAAGAATCTGAGAAACAAATATTGGCTGCCTATGCCAATGAAATGCAGATTCCGACTTGCGACATCAATGTAGAATATGATGTAGAAGCCGCTATCAAGAAAACAGCAGAATCTTCAACAGTTCAAGCAAAGCGGATTATATTTCTTGAATTAATGGCACTGTCTCTTGCTGACGGCAATTATAATGACAAAGAAGAAGCATTGATGCAGAGGATAGCAGATATGTTCGGCCTTGACAAAACATTCATCGAACGCGCTATAACTTTGGAAGATGCTTATATTGCCTCTTATATGTCATTGGTTCATTTTGTAGAAAAAGGAGAGTGATATGCCATTACCGATAATTTTAGGTGTTGCCGCCGCTATAGCGGGCACAACGGGAGTCGGACTCGGGATAAAAGGCGGTGTAGATATGAAAAAAGCTAATGATAGGCTTAAAGAGGCGCAAAGACAAAATGACGCAAATATTGCCCGATTGAAGAGAACCAATGAAAGTACTTGCAAATCGATGGACATTCTCGGAAAAAACGAAATGAGTATCCTTGCAGGTTTTAAGGAATTCTCGGACCTATTTGAACGGATAAAAAACAAACCAGAGTTTGCTGAAGTAAAAATAGGCGATGTTGAAATTCCAAAATTCAAAGGTGAAGACATAAAAAAAGCTTCTGTCGGGGCTAGTGTTCTTGTCGGTGGTTTGACAGGAGCTGCACTGGGAACGGCCGGAGGATTTGCTGCATCAGGAGCGACAACGGCTGCAGTAATGGCGCTGGGAACAGCTTCTACCGGAACTGCGATATCAGCTTTAAGCGGTGCAGCTGCAACTAATGCGACGCTTGCTGCGTTAGGTGGCGGCTCTCTTGCCGCAGGAGGTGGTGGCATTGCCCTCGGGACGACACTTCTCGGTGCGACAACATTAGGAGTAGGTTTATTGGTTGGCGGTTTAATATTCAAAGTCACAGGTTCAAAACTATCAGACAAAGCGGATACAGCCTACAGGCAGATGTTAGACAATGCAGTAAAAATAAATGATATATGTATATATCTTTCTGATCTCAAGAAAACTGCAGAACAATACAATGCTGTATTAATGAATATGCAAGCATTATATATCTCACAATTGGATAAGATGCGCGGTATATTCAAGACATACAAAGAAAAGCATATCCATTGGATAGAACTATCTGCAGATGAAAAGCTTATCATAGAAAACATGGTATTGATTGTCGGAGTGTTGTATAATATGTGCAAAGTACAGTTAGTGCTTTCACCAAGCTCCTCAGATGGCAAAGTAGTAGTAGCCAACAAGTCACATAATATGATAAATAAAAATGAAATCAATAATGCCGAGAAAAAAGCAAATTATGTAATAAAGCAGTTAGGAAATCCTGAAAAATAATCACGTCTCTGTATCTGCGATGATGTATTTTAAACAATACAGGAGCAATTTGCATTAACGATTGAAAAATAAGAGAAACTTTCCCATTCCTGCATGATTCAACTACAGATCGTGCAGGAATAAATGATGTATATAACGAATAAAAAGGACTATCAGAAAACTGGCGAAATTGACACAACAAATATACCATCAAATTTATTACTTTCGCACAGTAAAATTACACTGTCATTTCCGGATTTAGGTTGACTCGACTCGATACTTAGCCCTTATAATTCATATCCACTCAGGACCAGTTCATGCACACCAGCAGTTCAATGTTTTATTTAATCTCCTTATTTTTAATAGCTTACAATGATTACTCATTTCCAGGTGTAACAATTTGAAGCAGACCCGCAGTAGCGGATCTGCCTTAGAGTGCTGTAGAACCATGAGCCGTCATTGCCGGTGTGCCAGGAAATGTCACATCTGGAAACGCGTCGCCATTACAACTGATTGAATTTCAATTAATTAACAGTCAATAAGATTTACAGGTGTGCAAAACTTGTCCCTGTCAGCCGGACAGATCGGGGCACTTGTCTTTCACTTAGGGGATATTATGCGGATAACCATATATTTTTATTCTAGCATCGGTGTTGAATATTTTTCCCTACAAAGACCCTGATTTCTTCCCTGAGCTTATCCGCGTCCTCCGTGTCAAGGATATCAATCTGATCCGCCAATCCCAGGTAGAAACGTCTTACGGCTCCAAGGCCATGGAGGGTGGTGTCGAGTATCCATCTTTCAGGGCTGACCTGATATAGTTCGCTCTCGGGAAGGTTCTTTGTGTCGGAATACTCCTCTCTCAGGCAGTTAAGCGCAGCGATGCTCATTTTGAGCTTGATATGGTAGTTTACCTTCGGATTGATCCACCGGAAGACATCGGCTTCACCCTTTTTGAAGGCATGGGAATATCCGGCATCCTCTATATCTGTTTCGATGTCGGATATTCTTGACAGCCTGAATTCTCTCGTTTCCTTCTTTTCCAGATCGTACGCCCAGAGATTTTCATTGTTGTATACAAGGTTTATCGGTACTATGATGCGGTCTTTCACCTGGTTGCTGTTGCTGGATGCGTATCCCTTCAGGATGACCTTCCGTTTCTTGTCGATGGCTTCGGTCAGCGTAAGGATGAACTGCTCTACCTTTCCGACAGAGCGGAGCTGCATCAGTCTCTGTTCCTGGTCATGCCTGCTCATGGGCAATGTCTCTTCTCCATTTCTCACATAGGCCGTACCCTCGGTCCAGGTATTATCCTCATAAAGTTTCACGATTTCAAACTCGGACGGCCTGACATCGATCTTTATGGCATCCATGTCATCAGTCGGGCTGATTGTTATGCAGTTTCTGACTGAAGGCTTGAAGTACAGTTCAATCTCATAATTAAGGAACCGGCAATAGGAATCCAGGTCTTCCGGCTGAGGGATCGAGTGCCCCAGCTGATTCGAGCGCAATATTTTCACTGTGTTGAAATTTTTGCCGAACCAGGCCAGATCGCCTTTGAGACCATAATTTTCCGCAGTCAGAGGGTCTCCATAATTGTTCACTCCGATATATACTGTGCCTCCATTTTTATTCATAAAGCCGCAAACGGCTTCAAGGACCTGGCCACGCCCCTGCTGGTATATATCGGGCTTGCCGTCCTTATTGCTCATGACATACGACGCTTTGAACTCTACGTTTGCGAGTTCCCCCTTGCCGTATTTGCCGCCGCCTTTGTATTCCGTTCCGCGGAAATGGTCGCCTACACCGAGGATGTCACATATACGCTTGCGTATGTTTCCCGATGTGTACTTGAAGTCATCCGGATTGGAACGGGACAGGGAATGGATCATCAGGAGTTTCGCGATCTCTTTCTCATCTCCGTCTGACGCATTCTGAATCAGGGATGCTATTTCACTTGTATTTTCCGGCCTGTCAAGGAAACCGAGCGCGTTGATAATCCATTTTTCTTTTTCGTCCAGTTTAATCGACGTCCTCTTGTCCTTTACCGGGATACCCTCGGCGGCTCTGAGACATTGGCCCAAAAATTCGGCACGGGCAAGAACAGTGTCTCTTCCTTCGATATCTTCCACGGCATTCAGGATAAAGGCCGCAGAGAGCAGATTGCGGAACCGTTCCATCGAGTCGTCTGTTTTTGACAGTGACAGGATTGTGGAAATCTGTTTTACAATGTCGTCATGGACGGAAGATGGCGTGTCTGCAGCTTTTGAGCTGCTGTCCAGATTCGATATTGCATCTTTGACAGTGACAGTGAAATCATTAAGGATGCTGTCCCCGTCAAATCTGCCCGGCTTTTCATCATAGTCGAACGCAGGCTTGCCCATGTTGATGAACAATTCACTTCCATGGAATCGCACGGAGACTGTATAGACTATGATGATATCGTCCTTCTTATAGTTCCCGTCGACGCGCATGAGACCGGCGTACCCTTTGTCCGATATGAGCCTTACCCTGTCCTTGTCGGGGGTCGTCCCTTTATAGATATCAATCACTTTGGCCTCATATACTCTCTTCTCGATGACATCCGCATCCGCTCTTTTTTTGCAATATGCCTTGTATGCTTCTCTGATCGAGAAGAGAGGCGGCTCTTCCTCGTCGACCAGCTCTGCGTTCTCGATGGCATCCTGCTCATAGAGGTAGTCGATGAGGTCATGTGTATATATACCTTTCGCCAGCTCCTCCTCCTTGATTTCACAGATGCCGTCATATTGTGTCCCGAGTGCAGTACATTCCAGATATTTGAGCCCTGCGTCATCTTTTCGGCCTTCTTTCAGGACAATGCTGTATTTGCCATATCGGACCAGCTCCTTTCCGTTTTTCTTCGGCTTCATCTTTCTCGATGCATCCTGGGCCCGGATGAACGTGGATGCGAAATAGTCTACGGCCGATATGTCATCAATGTTGCTCGCCTTCAGCCTTTCGTCTCGGATGTTGCGGGTGCAGACTTCGACAGTCTTGTCGTGGTTCGAGAATGCTGTTATGTCCGGATCCCGGGACAGTGCAGATGATATATGGAGCTTCCCGTCTTTCAGACATACCGACCCGGCTCTGTCTATTATGATTTCTTCCAGTTCATGACTCATGTCGAACTTTGCGTGTTCGAGCATTTTATAGATGAGTATGTCGATTCCGATCGATGTCTCTATCATGGACCAGGAGAAGCCGGGGGCGGTCATTGCGTAGCATCCGCACTTGACCGCCAGTCCGGTGAGATCGTACTTGCAGCTGTTGAGGTATGATGAGTATTCCAAGAACAGTAGGGATATTGTACGGGCCTCTTTCCTGGATCTGCTTTCACACAGCAGGACAAGAGCGCATGCGACCACTTTGGCTGACATGATAAGGCGCTGCCGTTCCCCGTCATCCATGGAGGCCCCCTTCATTCCTGTCCTGCGGCACTCACGGACTTCCGAGTATGCGATTCTGCATAAAGCGTACGACGCCTCGAATGGACTGGATTCCCTTGCGCTTATTGCCTTCTTTATCATATACATGAATGCAGCGAACTGTCCCGGTGATGTTTCTCTGTAGCTTTCTTCTATTTCCTTGTATGTCATGACTTGTTTTTTAGGCGGTCCAAATTTAATGATTTTATCAACAAAGGCATCAATGATGTCATGTCCTGCCTGACCGGACTAAGAATTCCGGGTTGCAGTGAATCAGGTTTGGACCTTGATTTTTTATATGACCGGTGTAGAAATCGGAGATTTATGTGTAAGTTTGTCCCCGAATCAAAATCCCATACTATCATGATAAGACTGAATGTATTCATCAAGGTGGACGAGAGTCGCCGCGAGGCTGTAATTGAGACAGCGAAGAAACTGGTGGCCGGTTCGTTGGAGGACAAGGGCTGTATAGCATACGACATATTCGCGAGCCAGACCAGGCCGGATGTGCTGATGATCTGCGAGACGTGGAGCGACGCGGCTGCGCTGGATGTGCACCAGAAGTCGGCGCATTTCACCACCCTTGTGCCTGAGATAGA
>JADIMD010000057.1 GCA_017695015.1 Candidatus Cryptobacteroides faecigallinarum
AGGATGTCCTCATCGACCTACTGAACTTCATCCTCCCGGAGAACAGGAAAGTCAGGGACCTCTCATACTCATCAACCGAGATCCCCGGGTTCTCACTCGGCTCGAAGGCGGTCAGGCTCGACCTCAGGTGTACTGGCGATGATGGTGCCGTGTTCATCGTAGAGGTCCAGTGCTACAGGCAGTCACACTTCTTCAGGCGGTGCGTCGAGTATGCCGCAAAGGTGTACGACTCCGGCTCAGCACGAGGCGACGGGCACAGGTACGACATCCCTCCCGTCTTCTTCATCTGCCTCCTCGGGGACGGTGCCGACAGGTTCGACAGGACTGGCCCAGCATGGGACGACAGGTTCATCTCAGAATACACTTTCAGAGAAAAAATCTCACACGATGTCCCGGATGACACTATTTTTTGTATCTTCGTGGAGTTGAACAGATTCAGGAAAGAGCTGAGAGACTGTGGGACATTTGTAGAACAGTGGTGCTACGCCCTGAAACGGGTCGGGACGCTGGACTCGCTGCCGGAGGAGCTCAGGACCGATGTCTTCGAGAGACTCTTCAGGGCCTGCGAGATCGCGAAGTTCGACAGGGACACGAAACTTATATACGAGAAGGATATGATTACCGAACGGGATTACCAGAACATCATCGACACCGCCGCCGAGGACGGCAGGGCGGAGGGTTTCGCCGAGGGTGAAGCCAAAGGTAAGGCCGAAGGTCTCGCTGAAGGTGAAGCTAAAGGCAAAGCTGAAGGTCTCGCTGAGGGTAAGGCCGAGGAGAGGGTCCTGATAGCAAAGGCTTTGAAAAAGAAGGGAATACAAACATCAACGATTGCGGCAGCGACCGGGTTGTCTGAAGAAGAAGTCAATGCACTCTAAATAGATCATTCATGCGTGATCTAAATTCTTTTGAATTTTAACCAAACTTAGGTCATTATTAAAAAGATTGTTTATCTGATATTGCCACTTGTGTTTTCGGCAACTTCTTGTGGAGATCTATAAAAAAACGGGCATGAATATTTTACTGTCAGGAATGAGTCGGACAGAAAAATATTCTTTGACTGGTGTACGAACTACAAAGATACCGTCATCAGACCGGAACATATTACCCAAAATCGAATTGCGGGGAATCATAGTTATATTATAAATCCATCATCAGAACGGGAGATTGGTACAGAGCAACTTTTTGGGAGAATAGAAAAGCTGTTCAATGAAACAGAATACATATCTTTCATGTTATTCGATTACAATCTTTTAATGAACTCCGTACGATGAGGTGATCATGAAGTATGACTGTCCACAAAAATAGCCTATTTTGTGGACGAGATCACGGAGAATGGATGTTCGGAGAGCATGGAGTTGTAATAGCGGCGGTCTCCCGTGACTTCTTTGCCAAGCCATGACGGGCGATCGAAAGTTTCGTCCTCACTTCCGAGCTCTATCTCGGCCATCACCAGCCCTTCATTGTCACCGTGGAACACATCCACTTCCCATTTCCGGTCAGGGATAGCCGGATTCTCCCCGTCTCTATAGTGGCAAACGGATCCGGTCACTGATGATGCCGGCACAATATATCTGGTCTTGTCAATGATTCCACCCTGGCACAATGTCATCAGCTCCCGAGCATCATCCACGGGGATTTCCATCTCCCATTCCATCCTGCTCATCCCATTGTCCGAGCTGCGTCCCTTGATGGTCAGATATGCCTTGTCATCGGCAATCCTGACACGCACCGTCCTGCCGCTCTCACGGCATATATAACCTTGCACCAGACGGTGAGACTCGACCGCCTCTCGCATGAAGGCATCGCCATTCACAAGGAATTTCCTTTCTATTTCCGTTTTTGCCATAATTCATTTGGACTGACCGTCCGACACCAACATATTGGATATTACCGCATTACAATTTCAGCACATGTCCGATCCCTTCATTTTTGAGGGTATCGTCCAGTTACCACGCATAACCATTTAATTATCATCAATTTACCCACTATCGCTTTGGTTAATTCCCTACATCAGATAGGCAGAAGCGTCTATTCCTGCCGCAAAGGCCGCCCTCAGCTCGGTGGATGAGATGTCCACAATCGGGGCGTCTTCCATAAGGCAGATACGGTACTGCTTGCCCTGCATTCCAATGCACTCCTGCATCAAAGTTTCCTTAATCTGCTTCATGTCAAAGCCTTTCCGCGGATAGACCACCACACCATAATCGGCAAGTATCCTCCCGTAATCTCTCCACCTGCGGATATCTGCCAGATTGTCAGCCCCAAGGACAAATGTAAAAGTATTGTCCGGCTCCCTCGCAGCCAAAGCGTCAAGCGTCTTTATGGTATACTGGGGAGCAGGCATGTCAAGCTCTATGTCATCTACCTTCACTTTCAGTTCCGGATGCCTTTCGACGGCAGCCACCGCAGCTTCATATCTCTCACGGCCTGTCTCTGCGCTTACTGTCAACTTTATGGGATTCTTGGGGGACACGATGAGATATACCATATCAAAGCCCATGCTTTCGGTAAGGTATTCCATTATTGCCTGGTGGCCGATATGAAGGGGATTGAAAGACCCTGAATATACTGCTATTTTCATTATTGTTTATCTTTATTTATCAGATTCTTCGCTGACGCTCAGAATGACAAAAAAGTCGCTCAGAATGACAGGTAAGTGCCCAAAACGACAAAAAATTCAAAATGAAATATCACTGCCGGGCGATGAAGTCCGCCACCACCTTTTCTACTTCAGCAAATGCTCTCTGCAGGTCATCGTTGACGAGGACATGGTCGAATTTGCCTTTGGCGAACTCCGTTTCAGACTGCGCCTTGGCCACCCTCCTGTCAATGGCCTCCGCAGAATCTGTCCCCCTGCCTTCAAGCCTGCGCCTCAATTCTTCCACCGATGGAGCCTTGATGAATATCGATAACGCCTTGTCACCGAATATCCGCTTCACATTCACACCGCCCTTGACATCGATATCGAACACTATCACATGCCCCTTTGCCCAGATTCTCTCGACCTCTGACTTCAGAGTACCGTAGAAAGAGCCCGGATAGACCTCCTCGTATTCCACGAAACTATCCTTCGCGATTAGGTCCCTGAACTCCTGCTCGGAGAAGAAATAGTATTCAACCCCGTTCTTTTCACTGCCTCTCGGAGCCCTGGAAGTGGCAGAAATGGAAAACTCCATCTCGGGATGCAGTTTGAGGATATGGTTGACAATCGTACTCTTGCCTGCTCCAGACGGAGCTGAAAATATAATCACCTTATTCATAATATATTACACACAAACAAACTCCTGTCGGAAGTTAAGTTCATTTATATTGTCGTTATTTCGTGCAAAAATACTATTTTTGCATAGTTTTTTGAAAAAGTATTATGATTTTCATTTGCTGGCAGACTTATTGCAGCGAAATGGCGGCTTATTTTGAATAATTTTCTAAATCATTATAGATTATGGTATCTTACAAAACTCTCGGTCTTGTAAACACAAGAGAAATGTTTGCCAAGGCCATCAACGGCGGTTATGCAATCCCTGCATTCAACTTCAACAACATGGAGCAGCTCCAGGCTATCATCCAGGCTGCAGCAGAGACCAAGTCTCCTGTAATCCTCCAGGTGTCAAAGGGTGCGCGTAACTATGCAAACCAGACCCTCCTCCGCTATATGGCTGAAGGTGCTGTGGAATATGCAAAGGAACTCGGATGGGAGAAGCCGCAGATCGTTCTCCATCTCGACCATGGTGACTCTTTCGAACTCTGCAAGAGCTGCGTAGACATGGGCTTCTCTTCAGTGATGATCGACGGTTCTCACCTTCCATATGACGAGAATGTGGCTCTCACCAAGAAAGTCGTTGACTATGCACACCAGTTCGATGTAACTGTTGAGGGTGAGCTCGGAGTGCTTGCCGGCGTAGAAGATGAGGTTGTTGCAGAACACCACACATATACCCGTCCAGAAGAAGTGGTTGACTTCACAGGCAAGACAGGATGCGACTCTCTCGCTATCTCTATCGGAACTTCACACGGTGCATACAAGTTCAAACCTGAGCAGTGCCACCTTGATCCTGCAACCGGCCGTCTCGTACCTCTGCCACTTGCATTCGATGTACTCGACGGCGTGATGAAAGAGCTTCCTGGATTCCCTATCGTTCTCCACGGATCTTCATCAGTTCCACAGGAATATGTAGACATGATCAACCAGTATGGCGGAAAGCTCGAGGCTGCTATCGGAATTCCTGAGGAAGAGCTCCGCAAGGCTGCCAAGTCAGCTGTCTGCAAGATCAACATCGATTCAGACTCCCGTCTTGCAATGACTGCTGCTATCCGCAAGGTGTTCGCAGAGAAGCCGGCAGAGTTCGACCCTCGTAAATACCTCGGTCCTGCACGCGACGAGATGAAGAAGCTTTACATGCATAAGATCATCAATGTCCTCGGTTCAGACGGAAAGGCTGAATAATCAGGACTGCATAAGGGAACTTCCACGATAGAGGCATGACCTCTGAACGGAAGACCGGCAAAAGAAGAGCCCGGTGCTGAATGAAGCATCGGGCTCTGTTATTATTCTGGTCAAGGAACTGGCCGTATGGACGGCTGTCGAATTCGTATCATTAAGACATATACTGCTGGCGACACATATAAACGGTTGCGCCTCGGCAATTGCAAACAAGTTTGCATTGCTCTCTGCTTCTCATTATATTTGTACCCAGTTAATCAAAAGGGCCGCAGAGGCTGATATTATGGAGACAAAAAAGCAGTTATACCCATTGAGGTTCATCCCGATTCCGTCAAAGCGCGTATGGGGTGGTTCAGATCTTATCAAGAAACTCAACAAGGAATTTGTAGAGACCGACGAAGAAGGCAATGAAAAGAAACTCACCGTGCAAGACAGCATCGGAGAGAGCTGGGAAATTGCAGACATGGGGGCTCAGGACTCGGTTGTGGCCGAGGGCTGGCTTGCCGGCAACACCATCGGCGAGCTGATGGACACCTATCTCGACAGGATTGTAGGTGACGATGTGTTCGAACGCTACGGCACGCAGTTCCCTCTCCTGATCAAGTTCCTCGACATCCAGAACAAGCTTTCAGTCCAGGTTCATCCTGACGATGAAGTCGGAAGGCAGAGGTACGATTCCCTCGGCAAGAGCGAGATATGGTATGTGATAGATGCTGCAGAGGACGCAAAGGTATATGCAGGTTTCAGCAAGGAGATATCTGCTCAGGAAATGTATGACCGCTGCCACAACGGGACTGTGGACGAAGTGCTCAATGTCATCCATCCAAAGAAGGGTGATGCCATCCGCATAGTTCCGGGGACGGTACATGCAGCTGACGGAGGTATCCTGATAGCCGAAATCCAGGAGTCTTCAGACCTGACTTTCAGGCTCTACGACTGGGGAAGGGAATTCAACCCCAAGACTGCAAGGAAGATGCACCTCGACGAGGCAATCGACCTGATCAACTACAGCAAGTTCGACGAGAGCCTGCACATCAAGGGTCCGCTCTGGGGAGATGAATACAAGGGCAACGGTCCTGTAAGGGAGCTCGCAAAATGTCCTCAGTTCACGGTGAACGAGATGAAAGTCGACGCTCCTCTCCAGATCTCAAAGGAGAAATTCGGTGGCTTCATCATCTACATGTGCATTTCAGGAGCCGCTTCCATCCAGTATCCGTACACAGACACTGACGGGAAGAAGACTACAGAGAACACACCGATGAAGGTTGGTGACACCATTCTCATCCCTGCCGACATGCCTGATTTCGTCATCGTGCCTACAGAGAAGGACACTGTCCTGGTGGAAGCCATGGTGGAGAAGGTGGAAGAGAAGGACAGCTACATCAATCCTGACACCGAGCCATATCTCGAAGGCGAAGACTACGAAGGTATAGACAAGGAAGATCCTAAGGAATAACCATATGGCAGAAGGGACAAGAATCGACAAATACCTTTGGGCAATCAGGGTGTTCAAGACCAGGACCGACGCCACCGACGCATGCAAAGGCGGCAAGGTACGGCTCAACGGCAATGATGTCAAACCGTCACGCACAGTAGCCTGCGGAGATATCATCAATGTCCGCAAGGGCGCTGTCCTGTATTCCTATAAGGTCGTTGCCACCATAGAGAAACGGGTGGGGGCGAAACTTGTCCCGGAATATGCAGAAAACATTACTCCACAGGATGAACTGGACAAGCTCCGTCATCCTGTGGAGACTTTTTTCCTCAAAAGAGATCCCGGCACCGGCAGACCTACCAAAAGGGACCGCCGCCAGATGGAATTGCTTTGGGATTCACTTGATTTCGATGTTCCCGATGATGTTGCGGACGGCTTTGCCGACGAATTCGACATCGACGACTGAAAGAAGCCGCACCGCTATCAGAAACAGCTCGAACCGTCGAAACAATGGGTGCAGACCTTGCACTTAGGCAGTCCAATCGCCTCGACAAGAGTTTCTATCGTATTAAACTTCAACGAAGTAAGACCGAATCTATTTCTTATTTCCTCCACAAGTCTCTGATATTCAGGAGAACCTGTGGTCGCATATTTGTCAAGATTCTTGTTGGCATCCCCTTCGAAATCCTTGATTATTCTTCTTGAAATCAGCTCCAGATCTGTCTTGGATGCTGAAAATCCGATGAACGGACATCCGTAGATAAGAGGAGGGCATCCTATCCTCATATGGACCTCTTTTGCCCCGTAATCGAAAAGAATCCTCACATTGTCCCTGAGCTGGGTTCCCCTGACTATGGAATCGTCACAGAACAGGATACGCTTCCCCTGGAGCATGGCCCTGTTGGGAATCAGCTTCATCTTCGCCACAAGGGACCTCATCTCCTGATTGCTCGGGGTGAAACTTCTCGGCCAAGTAGGAGTGTATTTGGTGACTGCCCTGTGATAAGGGACGCCCTTGCCTTCGGAATAACCAAGAGCCTGTCCGACACCTGAATCAGGGATTCCGCAGATGCAGTCCACATCAGACATATCCTGCTGACCCATTTTCAGACCGCTCGTAAACCTCACATCTTCCACATTCCTGTCCTCGTAGCTTGAAGTCGGGAAACCGTAATATACCCACAGGGACGAGCATATCTGCATCTTTTCTTCCGGCTTGCGGAGCTGTTCCACATGGTCGGGATATATCTTCACGATTTCACCCGGGCCGAGATACCTGTCTATCTCGTAATCGAGGTTCGGGAAGCTGCATGATTCGCTCGTTGCGGCATAAGCACCGTCTTTCTTGCCGAGCACTATCGGAGTCCTCCCCCATTTGTCCCTCGCTGCGATAATCCCGTCTTCAGTCAGCAGAAGCATGGAGCAGGAACCTTTGATCGTACGGAAAACATTCTCTATCCCGTCGACGAAATCCTTTCCCTGGATAATGAGCAGGGATATGAGTTCCGTCTGGTTGGTATCTCCTGAACTCAATTCTGCGAAATGCATGTTCTTCGAAAGGAGATCATCCACAATCTCCTGCATGTTCACGACCTTTGCCACTGTGACTATGGCGAATTTCCCGAGATGGGAATTGATCACTATAGGCTGGGGGTCCGTATCACTGATCACCCCTATTCCCGAAGTCCCCTTGCTGAACTTGTCAAGCTCGTCCTCGAACTTGCTCCTGAAATATGCGCTTTGCAGATTGTGTATGGACCTCTGGAAACCGTCCTCCTTGCTGTAGGTTGCAAGACCTCCGCGCTTGGTACCCATATGTGAGTTATAGTCAGTGCCGTAGAACAGATCGTTCACGCATTTCTCTTTTGAAATTGTTCCGAAGAAACCACCCATTGTGAATAAATTTAAGTTTACCTGAATGCGGCTGCATCAGCTTCGCGGCGCAAAAGTACAAATATTTTGTTAATTTTGTACGGATGTATACATCCGCCACTGGAGAAAAGATAACATGAGAAAACTGCCGATAACCATCTTGTTGCTGACCGCGCTCCTTACGCCCTGTCAGCCCTCCCTACTCTCAAGGAATGGTGGAACAATGGAGGAAACTTCCTTCTCACAAGATTCGGTACATATTATGCGGCATACCTCGGAGCCACAAAGGACAACAATATCCCTAACAACTGCTGGGGAAAGTCAGAGGAGATAGGTGAAATCACCACAAGCCCGTGGAGCTT
>JADIMD010000058.1 GCA_017695015.1 Candidatus Cryptobacteroides faecigallinarum
TATCTTTTCCTGGATTACAGGGGCTATTTCCTTGTGGATATGGAGATAATTGTCGAGATTGGTCTTGACGAAATCATTCACGAAACTCCTGATGCTCTGTCCGTGGGTCGCCGGACTGGTGCCGTCGCCCTGCTTCTCCCACATGTATGTGGAGCCGAGCTTGATCTTGGTCTGGGACTCGAAATGAGGCTCCTGTATCTGGATGCTGATGGCCCCTACGATTCCCTGACGGATATCTTCAGGAGCATAGTCCTTCTTGTAAAATTCCTTCAGGGTCTTGGCCACGGCTTCCCTGAAAGCGGCAAGATGGGTGCCGCCGTCCCTTGTATTCTGCCCGTTCACGAACGAAAGGATGTTCTCCCCGTAGCTGTTACCGTGAGTGATGACGATTTCTATGTCGTCGCCTTCGAGATGGATAGGCGGATAAAGGGGAGTCTCGGACATGGAATCGTTTATCAGGTCCAGAAGTCCGTTCTCGGATTTGTATGCTGTCCCGTTGAGGTTGATGGTCAGCCCTTTCTTGAGATATGCGTAATTCTTGACGAGAGGCTCCACATATTCCATCTTGTAGGTGAAATTCTGTGAGAACATCTCCCTGTCGGCCGTATATCTCACGAATGTGCCGTTCTTCTCCTTTGTCGGTCTCTGCCCGGATTCCAGCAGCACTCCTCTTGAATAATGGGCGAACGAGCTTGTACCGTCACGGAAAGACTCCACATAATAGTCCTCTGAAAGCGCGTTCACCGCCTTGCTTCCCACACCGTTCAGCCCGACTGATTTCTGGAAGGCGGCATCGTCGAACTTTCCTCCCGTGTTCAGGGTGCTGGTGACCTCCACGACCTTGCCGAGCGGGATTCCGCGACCGAAGTCCCTGACTGTAACGGTCTTGTCCTCAATGGTTATGTCTATGGTCTTGCCGAATCCCATGGAAAACTCGTCGATGGCATTGTCTACGGTCTCTTTCAGGAGAACATAGATGCCGTCACCGGGGTTGTCCCCGTTTCCGAGCCTTCCTATATACATTCCTGCCCTTTTCCTGATGTGTTCGTTCCAGGACAGGGTCTTTATGTTTTCTTCGGTATATCCAGTATTTTCTGCCATAATAGTATTTCCCAACTGTTGGCAAAGGTAATAAAATTTCCAAAAATTTGGCAGAAAAGAATAAAACGCATACATTTGCCGAGTTATTCAGTATTCTTAACCAGTGTTTATGAGACATATAAGATTTGTTCTGACCTGTCTGGCTGCCTTTGCAACTGTTTCATGCACAGAAGCGTTGGAGGAAATTGCCACAGGGGCGGACGGTGAGATTACAGTTTCCCTGACTTCTGACGGAGACTGCAGGCCGCATCTGAAATCCGCTGTTCAGGAGGAAGAAGTTCCTGCCGGAGAATTCATAGTGGAAATATTCAAGACTGATGGCAATGTGAGGCTCTACCGTGACACTTATGCCAATACCGAAAACAAGGCGATCAAGCTTAACGGAGGGGACTACAGACTTGTGGCGAGCCATGGTGATCCTGACAGGTGCGGATTCGATGCACCTTATTATATGGGAGAGGAAATGTTCACTGTCCATGCCCAGACTCATGAAGAGGTCCATGTGACAGCGAAGCTTGCCAATGTGAAAGTTGCAGTCGAATTCGGAGAGCATCTTGTCCTGGACTATCCTGAGCATTATGCAGTTGTCCGTTCGGACAAGGACTGTTCCCTCGAATTTTCTGCCGGGGAGGAAAGGACGGGCTACATGCCTGCAGGCAATCTTTCGCTTGAACTTTATGCAAAAATAGACGGGGAATGGAAATACTATGCTTCCGAGCCGGAGGAATATTCCCCGAATGATTTCGTGACATTCCATGTGGACACCAAGGAGGGCGAAGGGTCGCTGAGCCTCAATATAAAGGTGGACGATTCCGTGGAACTTGTGGAGAAAGAAGTGGAGATCCCGCAGTCGATGCTTCCGAAAGAAGCTCCTAAGATGACTTTCAACGGTTTCGGAGACTCAGATGTGATAGAGGTTGTGGAAGCGGGAGAAACACCGGAGTCGCTGAAAATAGACATTGTGGCTGATGCAGGGATCGGGCATTGTATTCTGCACATAAATTCTGAATATCTTGCCGGAATTAGGGTGCCTGCCGAGATCGATCTGGTGTCGGTCGAAGAAAATGTGGCTGAAATCCTGAAAGACAACGGTTTTGACTGGCGTGGCATAATGCAGGGGCAGAGGCTGGCGTACATAGACCTCACCGGGGTTGCTGAAAAGCTGGCTTCCGAGGTGTATGACGACGCGAATCCGTTCAAGGCTGAAATCAGTTTCGAAATCGAGGATAGTAACGGGAAGAAATCGGCAGAATCGCAGAGTGTTACCATCGCTGCGCTGAAGCCTGAATTCTCTTTCTCGGCAGTGCAGACGGATGCATGGGCAAGGAGCATCAGAGGCATGGAAATCAGCTATGCCAATCTGAATCCGGCTGTGCTGAAGCTCCAGTACAAGGCTGCGGCAGACGGTGAATGGCAGGATGCCGGGCTTTCTTCCGACAGCGGTTCTGTGCTCAGCTTCAATAATATATCAGGACTGACCCCGGAGACTGAATATCAGTTGCGTGCCATCTACAACGGGAATGAGGCCGCAGCAGTCCAGGCTTCTCTCACCACAGAAGCTGCCGCCCAGGTCGGCAACAGCGGTTTCGAGGAGTGGCAGACCTCCGTATTCGAGTTTACCTATAATTTCTTTGGCAAGCATGAACAGAACGTAGACTGGTATCATCCATGGTCTTCTGAAGAGACCGATATATGGTGGGCAGTCAACAGCAGGGTTGCAATGCCTTCTTCAACATCCGTTGCGTCAGCTAACTGGAATTGGGTCCGTTTCCCTACGGTGGCATATACGGCAGATGCAGCGGACGGCGGCAATGCAGCAGTAATATATTCCGTTGCAGTGGGAGACTGGACAACCAATATTTCTCCGGGAACTTCTCATGCCGGCGAACTCTTTATCGGCACTGCGGATGACAGCGGAAACCATTCTTCTGAGGGACATTCTTTCGGAAGCCGTCCAGACCGTCTGGAATTCATGTACAAATATGACTCTAACGGAGGTGAGACATTCTTTGTCAATGCCGAACTCTATTCGGAAGACGGGACAGTCATAGCTACGGCATCTACAGATAGCGGCAGCGCATCATCGTCATGGCTGAAATTTTCTTTGCCTTTCCAGTACACAGATACGGCAAGGAAGGCAGCAAGGATATATGTGTCATTCAAATCGACTTCAGCTTCTGAACCTTCAGTGACCGGCAACAAGGTGATAACTATAGCAGACAATGCCCAATATACAGGTAATTTCGGAAG
>JADIMD010000059.1 GCA_017695015.1 Candidatus Cryptobacteroides faecigallinarum
TCTCGATAACCTCGCGCCCTTTGCGAACTAACTGTTGAATTGTAGGCATAAATGATTGTAAATCTTTAATTTATGTTTCTTTTCCCCTATTTTAGGGGCTGCAAATATACGAATAATATTTGAAATGACAATAAAATGAGCGATTTAATGGTGCCGCCGGCAAAATTGCGGATATGGAATAAACTTGTTATTTTTGTGGAGATCGGGAAAAGAGAATAACATTTATAAAAATTACGCTTATGAAAATGAAGAAACAAATGATTTTGTCCGCTGTCGCGCTGATATCGGCAATGGCTGCCATTTCCTGCACAGGGGGATTCGAATCAGAAGAATACGGATTTTCCGGCAGCATCGCGCTGGAAGAAGGGAGGACGGACACACTGACTGTCGACATAAGGATGGAATACCCGGCAAAAGGCATGTCCGCGCAAGCCATGGAGAGCCTCCGGGACATAATCACCGCAGAAGCATTCGGAAACGGCTATTGTGGGAAAGCCCCTCAGGAAGCGATAGACGCCTATGCCTCCGACTATATTTCCACTTACAGGGATGAGAATCTTGAACTTGCGGAAAGCCTGGCAGGAGAAAACTCAATGGCTCTCTCATGGGGGAAATATATCACCGGAGCATTCACCGGGGAAATGAACATGGCGGACGGAGACAGGCTGATGAACTACACCATCACTGACTATTCATATACCGGAGGGGCACACGGCATGAACACCGAGACCAATCTCGTGTTCGACATGAAAACAGGGGACCAGGTCCTATCCGAAGACATTTTCACGGAAGAGAGCGCAGACATTCTCCCAGGACTCCTGATGAAGCATGTGACATCCGCTTTCGATGACCCGTCCGGGGCTGAATACCTGCTGGTGTCAGAGATCCTGCCTTCAGACAACTTACGGATCACTGAAGACGGTATCACATTCATCTATAATCCATACGAGATTGCAGCCTATGCAGCCGGCACCATCCGCATCACCATCCCGTGGGATGAGCTGCAGGACATTCTCAGATAATCAGAAGACACATAATCAAAGTGTTCCCCGAGGCTATACCTTGAGGAACACTTTGTGTTTATACAGGAAATAGAGGAAGAGCCAGCAGACAGCCATGTAGCCGGCCCCGTTGATGACAGCGCCCCACTGCGGAGAGCAAAGTCCGGCAAGCCCTCCGAGGAAGAAATCGCTGATGCCTCCGAAATCTACTATCACCTGTGCAAGATAAATCGTAATTGAATTCAGGCCGACAACCCTGAAAAACAGCGTCCATCCCTGCCATTTCCTGACATCAGCAAGATAATAGAAAAGGGAGAACAGCCCCAGCGAATATGAAGCCACGACACAGACGAATGAACTTGTCCACAGCTTTTTGTTGACAGGGAATACCGTATTCCACAAAAGCCCGACCGCAAGAAAGGCCACTGCGGCAAGGAACATATACAGGGCTTTCCTGCGTCCCGACACGCTGCTCTCGGGGAGGCGGACAAATTCTCCTGTGAACATTCCGAGCATGGCAGTGACCACCGCCGGGAGGGTGCTCAATATGCCTTCAGGGTCAAATGTACCATAATATACAGCCCCTGGAAGCAAAAGCCGGTCTACATATCCTGCAAGGTTGTATTCAAATGAAAACGGGTCAGCCCCTGCAGGTGCATCAGGAGCAGGCACCAGCCAGAGCAGAAGCCAGTAGCCTACAAGAATCAAGGCTGCTATGACCGCCCTTGTCCTTGTACGCAAATTGATGAACAGCAGGGCTGCAACCATCCATGCCACACCGATTCTGCCCAACACACTTGCCACCCTCAGGTCCTTGAAATCGAGGTTGAACAGTCCGTTGTAGACAAGGCCAAGGAGGACAAGGGCGATTGCCCTCCTGAAAATCTTGAGATAGATCCGGCCCCGGGAAGCTCCGTTTGCCTGCTGTTTCGCATACGAGAAGGGGAATGATATCCCTGCAATGAAAAGGAAAAGCGGGAATATCGTGTCATGGTGATTGAACCCGTGCCACTGAGCATGATCCATAGTCCCTGCAAGCCAGCAGGACTCTCCTCCCGGGAACAAAGAACAGACAGAAACGACCAGAGGGGCAAGACCCATAATGAAAAGCATGTCGAACCCTCTCAAAGCATCAAGGGAAACGAGCCGTCCTGATTTTTTATCAACCAGATTTTCCATATCTTATCAATTACAATCCGTCATTCAGCAACAGTCAGCTGCGTGGTGGAGCTGTGCCTTCCGAGCCAGAACAGTCCGGCCTTGACCACGCTCCCTTCCGGGACAGCCACCGCTCCAGTCCACAGGGCAGATGAACTGTCAGGCATGCTGCCGTCAATGGTGTACCTCACTTCAGCCTGAGGAACAGGAGAATTGGCATACAGTTTCCCGTCTCTGTACTGAAGTCCTGGCTGAGGGAGATGGAAAGCGATCCCCAAAGAATCCCACCACGGCATTTCCTGATAGGTCACCCTGCCATAGAACCTTCCGAAGTCATCCCAGAATGCTGCCTGCTCGGCTTCTCCGGACATTTTCCCCCAGGCAGGACAGGCATTCCAGCCCCTTTCGTACACCCCGAGTATCTTGGGGAACATGTAAGTCGTGATGTCGTCGAACCCCCGGACAGTTTCAGAGAAGCACTGCGTCTGTACTCCTGCCACCATGGACGGGTCCTTGAGTTCCGGCTTGCCGAGATGTATCCTGTCCAGGTCCACAGGAGTACCGTCCAGCATATAACGCATTGACTTGTAAATATTGTACGGCTGCAGCGCGAACGCCATACTTTCATTGAGCTTCCCTGCCCAGTATGCTCCCTTTTCTTCAGGATTGTCGCTGTACATCATATCGGAATAAGTGTTGTTCACATTGGACAGGACTACCTTATACCCTCTTTCGGCAAGAGTGTACGGCACATGGTCGTCTCCCCATTCCGGGATGGTGTTCCAACAGAAAATATAGCCTATATGAGGCTGGAGCGAAGCATCGAGACTGCTGTCGATATGCATGACCATCTCCTGCCAGCCGCTGAAAACGATTCCTCTCTGCGAGCATATCTCCGACATTCTGCCGACATAATATGCCTTGAGGTCAGAAACGGAATCCATTCCGTTCTCTTCCATGAATTTCCTGCATATCGGCGAGCCTATCCAGCTGCCCCGGGCCACCTCGTCTCCTCCAATATGGATACAGTCCAGTTTCAGTCCGGCTTCGGCATACATCGAAGACAGCTCGTCTATTACTTTGGACATGAATGAATAGAGCGACTCCATCGCCACATTCATCACATCGTCAGTGTAATTCTGGGCAGAGAGGTAGACAGATGTATCGGCAGGATCACTCAGGAGATATGTATCATCCCCTGTGGAGGCAAACCTCGCCTCCATTGCCTTGATTGCCGCTCTTCCATGTCCCGGGGACTCGATCTCCGGAATAACCTTGATATGCCTGGCGGCTGCATATGTCAGGAAATCGACGAATTCATCCCTCGTAAAATATCCGTTTGCCGTCGAATTCATGTCTTTCGGATCGATACACCCGTCGTAGCTCGGCATCAAGTATCTGGTCTCGTCCCCGAACCCGTGAAAAGCTCCGATTGCAGTAAGTTCCGGAAGTCCTTCTATCTCCAGCCTCCACGCCTCATCGTCACAGAAATGGAACTGCAGGACATTGACCTTGTATGATGACAGCAGATCCAGCATCTTCTTCATATTCTCCGGACCGGTGAAATTCCTGGCTATGTCAATCATCGCTCCCCTGTAGCCGAGATCGGGCCAGTCTTCGATTGAGAAGCAGGGCACTTGCTGACGGTCGCCGTTCCTGAGAATCTTGACAAGGGTCATTGTGCCATAAAACGCTCCGGAAGCCGTACCTGAAACTATCCTGATCCCGTTTTCTTCAGCTTCTATCCGATAGTGCTCCTCCGCCATCCCCTCTTCCTTTTTAAAAGTCACTGTCACAGGAGCGCTGTCCGAAACCGCCATTCCCAAGGAAGCGAGCTGTTCTTTCAGGAAAAGGGACTCACCAGCAAAATCCTCGGGAGAGCTGACACAAAGCCCGTTCCCGAGCAATATCATCCCCGTCCCGACGGAAATCTCCTTAGGAAGGGGAATAATGGAAAATCTGTCAGGCTCTGTCACGGTATACCTTGAATTCTCCTCATATACTTCAAGCCCGTCATCCTCAGGCTCCGGGAACACGGTGCTGAACCTCACCCTGAACGGCTCCCCGTCACCGACAGCAATCACAACACCTTCAGGAGCAAGGGAATATCTCCTGATTTCAGGAGCATAGTAACTTATCGTGACTTCCTGAGGATTCTCAGGGACAGCCGCGTCAGCCGGATATACCCTGTGCCAGTTCGCCATTACGGGTTCGACGACATACCCCGAACCTTCGGCATTGACAATGGCCTGAGGGAGCTGGGAGAAATACAGAGTCCATCCCTGTTCGAAATCATCGGCAGAAAGGCCGCGGACAGTGAAGGTATACTCCACAGCATCATACGCCGGATCATATTCTCCGACTGTCCACACCACATCCACCGATGGGGACGAGCACCCTGCCAAAGCCGCAGCAAGGCTAACGCCTGTAACAATACGATGCACCCAATTCATTTTTCTCAGTGTTTATAGAACCGTTATACTTGTCAAGGGAATAAATGGCGCCCGATGATTCGTGCGCTATATAAAGATCATAGCCGCCTTCGGAATCAGACCTTGTGGAGCAGAGCACCAGCCACCCTGAAGACACGGGACATGCGTCGGAATAATCCGCGTCAGTCCTGTTGAACGCCAGTTTAACAGGAGAACGCTTGTCCCAGAAGCCTTTATATAGCTGGTCATGATTATCCGTCTCTGAAACATGGGCGGAATAATAGAAGGACTCGGCATCAATGGTAATAGGGTAATATTCCACGACTCCCGTCCTGTCATAAAGGACAGACTTTTGTGAAGAAGCGATATCCCAGCATCCGATGTATGCATCCTGTCCCGAGCCTCCTCCGTACACCATCTTCGTCCCGTCAGTGGAATAATAAGGCATGCTGTATGGATCGGAAGAAGCGTCATTGGAAGAAAGCACCCTTATCTCTCCGGTCAGCATGTCAATTTCAGCCAGCCTGTCATTCCTTTTGAATGCTATTCTGGTCCCGTCGAACGAGAATTTCGGGTCTTCATCCCTGTAATCACCCGAGCCTGTCAGATTGACAGGCTGTCCACCCCTTTCAATGTCCCAGACGAAGACATCCCAAGTATTCCCGTTTCCGATTCCCATAAATGTCAGCCGTTTGCCGTCAGAAGAGAAATGACCGTTCATCGGATGGGTCACGGTAGTCCAGCCGGTGCTGATGGTCTCGAGTTCTCCGGATTCGAAGTCAAAGATATACATTTTCGAATCCATTGCATCATAAGATGTGTAATTATGGAAGACAAGCCGTCCTTTCAATGCCGGCATTTCAGTATCGGAAGTAATGTCATCCCCCACAGGCTGCTGGTTTCCCCCGCCATCCTCAGGCTCTGCCACATGGACATTGGCAGCGCAGTAGCAGGACTCCTCTTCGTCCGCTTCCGTACAGATGCCAGGGTTATACACTGACATGGGGAAGATTGCCCCGTCCGCAGCATTTGCGATATACAGGTCGCTTCCATTGCCGCGATTGCGGTCAGAGCTGACTATCAGCCAGTCTCCCGACACAGGGGAAGGACAGCTGCAGGAGCTGCCGGAATCGTTGAACGGGAGGTTCACACTGCCGCTACCGTTGAGATAGCCCTTGCAAACCTGACCGACAGGATTGTCCACAGAATATCCTGACACATAGTAGAAACTGTTGTCATCCACTGCCACAGGGCCGAGGTCCTGGACATACTGCCTGTCATACAGGATGGAGCTGGACTGCCTGTCCATATCGAAAACTCCGATTGCCGAAGTCGAGCCTGTACCGGTTGAATACAGCACATGGCTTCCGGAAGGGACAGGAGCCGGAGTGTAATATGTCGTGCTCGGATCAAAGACAATCTGGGTGAGCTTGCCGGAAGATATCTCCATGGAAAATATCTGCGTTCCGCGCCTGAACAGCAAGGATGTGCCGTCAAAAGAGAAGCGCGGCTCGTCATTTCTCTCCCCCGAACCTTCAGTGAGGCTCACAGGGACTTTCCCGTCCGTGATATCATACAGGAAAATGTCCCTGCTTCCTCCGACAGTGGCCGCAAAAGCAAGCTTTGTCCCGTCAGGGGAGATTGAAGGTCCGGACAGGGCGGTCATATTCCAGGTCGAGCTGAGATCGACCACCTTGTCCGTGCTGAAATCATACAATGACAATCCTGTCCTCCCGTCATCCCGGGTCGTCTTCCACACCAGCATTCCCTCCAGATCGGGGGCTTCTGCCGAAACAGGCTGGCTGTGGGATGGCCTGTCACATGCAAGCAGCATGGCGGACAGGAGAAAAAACAGAAGCATATTCCTTTTCATCAGTCTGCAATCTTTTCAATGTCAACAAACAGCGTCCCGTCCTGTGCGGTGAATGTGAAGCGGTAATATCCGAGGGCATCAGGTGAATTTATATTGGATGTCTCCAGTCCCGGATCCCTGACAATGAACCCTTCTGAATCAGGACCCGAGATGGAGTTTTCCTGAAGCAGATAATTTTTGCCCCAGTCCCTGTCTGTATAAATTTCAAGTCCTATATCCTTATAGTCATTGTCCGAAGAAAGATACATCGTTGCCTGCCATGTATTTTCCCCTATTGAAGGAGCAATACAGCAATAAGGGACATCATAGCTATAGAAGAAATCACCTGAAGCCCCGAAGGAATTGTACCATGCAGGAGCGGAAAACTTTCCGTTGCCGAGGATATAGAGGCAGTCAGGGGCAGCAAGGTCGTAATTGTATACCCAGATATAGTTGCATTCAGGATAGTACCGTACATTCCACATGCCGCTTTCCCTGAGAAATGTCAGCGTGCCGTTCTCATATGAGAAGAAATCCCTGTTATATGCGTCTTCCATATTATCGAATCCGCTGAATGAGACCTGCTCCCCTTTGGTGAACTGGACTTCCCCATACCAGCAGTCTCCTTCTATGGTCAGCGGCTCACCTCCGAGGACAGCTCCTGAAGACTGAGGTCCATGATATTCAGACAGCCTCGTGAATGTGGCTGTACCGTCCGATGAATTGATAACAATCCTGTAATATCCAGGTTCAAACCCTGTATCGGAACTTACAAGTCCGTTGGACGGGGATGCTTCGATGCCTGTGACATCGCCCTCTACGCTGTTGATCTCCAGTTTGTCAATCTCATCGAGAGCACCTGACATGTCTGAATATATCTCTATCTCGAACGAGCCCCAGATATGCGTATTGCTCAGATATAAGGTAATCTGGTATTCATTGTCGGAAATTTTAGTGGCATAGCCTGTATTCGTGACATCTCCTGTCTCCCATGAATCGATGTTGTCATAGTCAGGATTCCACTGGACGGACTGCACGAACCCGTGCCCTCTGAGCCACCAGCATTCAGGAGCCACAGCGCCAAGTTTGAGCACCGTGAAATAGTTGTTGCCGGTAGAATAATACACATCATATTCTCCGCTCTCACCAACGAACGTAAGGACACCGTCCTGATAAGAGAACAGGTCGCGGTTGTAGCAGCTTTCTATATCTTCAAGGCCTGTTATCTGAAATTCAGCGCCTTTGGTAAACGGCACTTTCGCATACAGCAGAGTGCCTTCAGGCTCCAGGGCAACTCCATTGACAGATATGTCCAGTCTCTTTCCTTCAGCCCCCACTTCAAAAGTCAGGACATTGAAAGTATAATTCTCCACTATCATTCCGGCAAACTGGACATTGATTCCCGCTTCACCGCTTTCTATGATCGCTCCGACATTGCTCTCGCCAGAGTCACCCCAGATGAACTCAGCCTGTCCAATATCTTCCGCCGTTGCGAAAGTTGCCACCAAGGAATTCTCGAAACCGTTGTCAGCGGCAGTTTTGTACAGATAAGGATTTTCAGCATCCTGCGCCATAGGCCAGGTCTGCCCGTCTGACTGCATGTAGATTGTAGCAGGGATTTCAGGACGGTCTATGGTCAGCTGTCTTGTCGTGTTGGCACTGCCTCCGTCCACATTGATGAGCTCGAACCTTATCCCTATCACTGCCCCGTCTTCCATATTGGCTGCAAACGGGATATGGAAAGTTTGTCCGACAAGATTGGCTTCATTCCCCTGGGTGCGGATAGAAGCAGTGGCTACCACATCCGTGCCGAGCATAGCCGACACTTCGAGGGTAGACAACGGGGTAGAGGCATCAGAGCCCGAAAAGTTGAAAACTATATCAGTCCCCGGAACCACTGTTTCGCCTTCAATCTCCAGCGAGACTATTTCCGGAACCGAACTCTCAGTAATTTCATCTTTCTTGCAGCCTGAAATGACTGCAACAGCTGCCGCAACGGCAATCAGATATGTCGTAATCTTTTTCATAGTGTTTTTAATATTCTGGATTTTGTGTAAGTCTTTCATTTATGTCAATCTGTCCTTGCGGCACAGGCATAAGCCTGCGGAATGGCTGGACATCGGCTACCATCGGATTGCCGTCCTTGTCCTTGGCAGCGCTCATCACCGCCTCCATTCTGTCATTGCGAACAAGGTCAAACCATCTTTGCCCCTCCATGTAAAGTTCGAGCTGCCTCTCGTCCTCAACTGCAAGCCTTGCCTGATCCTGGGACATCCCGTCAGGCAGAGGATCAATCCGGGCCCTTTCCCTGATTTCATTCACTATATCGACAGCATCATCAACCCGACCGAGTTCGACGAGAGCCTCAGCCTTGAGCAGGAGAATGTCCGCCAGTCTGAGCAGGATGATATTCTGCTCCTCCCTCCTTATCTTGTAAGAAAGAGGATAATTGGATGCTGGATAATAAGTGCTGTACGGCACTTCAGCCCATATTATCGAAGATGCATACCTGACATCCGTCCCGTTCTCCTGGAATTTTTCCACAAGCTGACGGGTAGGGGTGCAGTACCTGCGCCATGTCACCTCCACTTCACCATTGACATCGGAAAGAAGCACCCAATAGGCCCAGTTGTGCTGCTCCGCTTCTCCTGAAAATTCGAGTTCGAATATGCTTTCAGTGGAATGTTTTCCTTCGATTGTCCACAGGACATCGAAATCCTGGACAAGTTCATATCCTTCCGCCTCGACTGCTTCGCACTCGGTGACCACTTTGTTATAGTCCCTCGAAGCCTTGTCTCCCATTGTAGCATATACCTTCGCCCTCAGGCCATGGGCCGCGCCCTGGGTAGCCTGAAATAGTCCAGTGCTGCTGCGCGGCAGGTCAGCTATTACAGCATCATCAAGATCCTTGAGTATCTGTGCATATATTTCATCTGCCGGAGTCCTTGCCGGATACATCACCGGATACCATTTGTCGAGATTTTCGGCAGTGATGGAAGGAATGAGTTCGAGAGTCATCGGCGCATCTCCCCAAAGCCGGACAATGTCGAAATATGCCCACGCCCTTATGAATTTCGCTTCCGCTGTAATCCTGGCCTTTTCTTCCGCCACAGCAGGATCGGAATCCTCCGGCATCAGCCTTATATTCTCTATCACGCTCGTTGCAGAACCTGCCAAAGTGTAATACTGCGACCATGACAGGTCTATCACGCTGTTGGTAGGAGTCACGGTCATCAGGTCGAACTGCTCTTCATTGATGCCGTCCCCTCCCACATAGCAATTGTCCGACATCACATCACCTATAAGGAAGTTGCTCAATTCATAAAGATCAGTCTTGAATGAAGCATACGCTCCATTAAGCTCGTTCTGGGCATCCTGCACTGTCTCATAGGCAGAAACCAGGACTCCCCCTTCAGTCTGCGGTCTGGTGAAGTCAGACTGAGGCTGCTCGTTGAGGAAGTCTTCACACCCCCAGGCAATCAGCCCGCAGGCTGCAACCATTGTATATGTTATAAACTTTTTCATATCCTAAAACTGTATGTTCACTCCAAAGATGAATGTCCTTGACTGAGGATAGGTACCGTAGTCCACTCCGAGTTCTGTGGAGCTGGTCCCATATGCGTTCACTTCAGGGTCATAACCTGAATATTTCGTGAAAGTGAGGAGGTTCTGGGCAGTGATGTAGAACTGTAGCTCAGAGATGGTGGCCTTGCTCAGGATTTTCTTGGGAAGAGAATAGGCAAGGGTGACATTCTTGAGCCTCAGATAACTGCCGTCCTCGATGAATCTCGTGGAATTCTTGATATTGTCCACATTCCCGACTCTCGGCACATCCGTAATCATTCCCGGTCTCTTCCATCTCCTGAGGACTGCCGTAGACTGGTTGCGGAAATCGAACATTCCTTCGGTCTCTATCCTGGATGCGTTGAAGATCTCATTGCCGTAGCTTCCCTGAAAGAAGATGGACAGGGTGATTCCCTTGTAAGAGAAGTCGTTGGTAAAGCCATAGATGAACTTTGGCTGGGCACACCCGATGACTGTCCTGTCCTCCGGTCCGATAGAGCCGTTGTCAGACACATCCACATACATCAGGTCTCCTGTCTCCGGGTCCACTCCATTGGAAATATATCCGTAGAAAGAGCCGAGAGGAAGTCCCTCTTTCAGCACGATTGCAGGCTCTCCCGTGGTATAGGTGCTGGCATAATAGTAGACCTTGTTGAGACCTAACTTTTTCACCTCGTTCTTGTTGAAGGAGATGTTGAAATCAGTGGTCCATCTGAACTCCTTGTCGAAATTGACTGTAGAAAGGGCGAATTCCATTCCCTTGTTGATCATTTCTCCGTCATTTCTCGTGATTCCTCCAGGATAGTTCATGTTGTCCGGAAGAGGGATTGTCAGAAGAAGGTCCGTCGTCCTCTTTATGTAGGCATCCGCGTTGAACACGATTCTTTCCTTGAAGAGGGACACATCCACTCCGACATTGTACTGGGTGGTCTTCTCCCATGACAACTCCGTATTGGCGAGAGTGTTAGGCGAGAAAGCAAGCCCGGGATAGGCATTATCCTCGGAAGGAAGGACTTTCACCGCATTCATATATGCGAGATAATCGTAATTGCCTATACCGCCCTGGTTACCGTTCATTCCCCATCCTGCGCGGATTTTCAGGTCATCGAGCACATCCTTTGTCCCCGACATCCAGTTTTCGGAAGAAATACGCCATCCTGCCGACACGGAAGGGAAGATTCCCCATCTCTCAGCCGGAGCGAAACGGGAAGATCCGTCAGCCCTGCAGTTGACCGTCAGAAGATATTTGTCGTCATAGCTGTAGGACACCCTCGCGATGAATGAAGCAAGGCTCCATGCCCCTGCGGAAGACCATATCTCGTCCCCGTTCAGCTGGTTGGCAGCCGCTACCGAATGAATCTGCGGATATGCTTCCGGCAGGTCGAAACCGGCGAGATTGTTTCCGTTCCACTGCGCATGCTGGAGAGTGGCACCGGCCATCGCGGAGAACTTATGCTTGAGATTGAATGTGTTGTCATAAGAAAGCACATTCTCGAACAGCCATTCCAGATTTCTTGAGGTCCCTTCAGACACAGCGCCTTTGGTGGAGCGTCCGTCGGAAGTCGAGACAGGGTCGAGGTAATAGTCGTCCCTGCTGTTATTCAGGTCAATGGAATATGTAGTCTTGAAAGAAAGGTTTCTCGTTATCTTGAAATCCAGTCCGAGAGACCCCACAACCCTGTCGGTCTGATAGGTCATGTCTGCCGCATTTGCCGCCATCGGATTCATGATTCTTGAGCCGTATGCATCCTCGTCATACTGTCCCGGCACATCAGGATCCCACACCTGCATGAAAGGAGGAGTATTGACGGCAAGGAGAATGGAGCCTGCCCTCAGGGAGCTGCGGCTTTCATAGACAGTGCGCCCCGCATTGTGGGTGTACGAGAAATTCATGTTCATTGTCAGCCACTTGAACATGTCGCTGTCGATATTTGCCCTCACTCCTGTACGGCGGAAATAAGCCTTATTCACGATTCCCTTTTCGTCAGTATGTGTCGCGGATATGAAATATCTGAACTTGTCGTTGCCGTTCGAAAGGGAAAGCTGGTAATTCTGGTTGACACCGGTATTGAAGAGTTCATCATTCCAGTCGGTATACC
>JADIMD010000060.1 GCA_017695015.1 Candidatus Cryptobacteroides faecigallinarum
CTCGACCTCTTCCTTACCAAGGAAGCGCTCTACCCCTGAGCTACACTGGCGTAGTTTGAGCGGAAGACGAGGTTCGAACCCGCGACCCTTAGCTTGGAAGGCTAATGCTCTACCAACTGAGCTACTTCCGCATTTCCTCGTTTCTGAAAGGCGTCTTTTTCGTTGAGCTTCTCTCATCTGTCGGTCATTACCGTGAGGTAACTCCCTCCTTCTTCGTTCGCTCGCCTCAAATCCGCTCTTCCATAAACTCCGGTTTTTTCTTTTCAAACGAGACCGTTGTCAGATTTCGCCTGAAATTGTGGGAGAAGATGGATTCGAACCACCGAAGGTATAAACCAGCAGATTTACAGTCTGCCCCATTTGGCCACTCTGGTATTCTCCCGTTTTTTCGTTTCTTTTGTCCGTCTTCTTCGTTGGACTTCACATCGTCGGTCAGTCATTTACTCCAGTAAACTCCTTCCCTCCTCGTTCGTCCGCCTCTAATCCAATCCAAAATAAACTTCAAAATCTTTTTGTTAAAGAACTTTTGAGCCGATGGAGGGAGTCGAACCCACGACCCCGAGATTACAAATCACGTGCTCTAGCCAACTGAGCTACATCGGCAATTTTTCCTTTCGTTTGCCAGTGCCTTTCACAAAAGGGATTGCAAAGATAGGTATTTATTCTTATTCTCCAAAACTTTTTGGAGTTTTTTCTTCTATTTTGTCATTTCTTCTGCAATCGCCTCCAGGATTCCCTCCTTGCACAGTCCGCATTCTTCCCTCAGTTCACGCTGTGTGCCCTGTCCTATGAAACGGTCTGGGATTCCTATCGCCTTGACACTCACGCATCTGCCAGATTCGGCAGCTATTTCGGCAACGGCCCCGTGAAGTCCGCCGGCAATGCATCCGTCTTCTATCGTAATGATGTGGCGGTGTTTCCTGAATATTTCTTCAAGAGCATCGCTGTCTATAGGTTTAATATACCTTATATTATATACGGACGGATTCTTTCCTGTTGTTGCCTTGTATTCCATTGCGGCGTCATATGCCCTGTTGACGACCGGGCCTGCAGCGATTATTGCAGTATCTTCCCCTTTGAGCATCAGCTCCGCTTTTCCTACAGGGACTGTGCTGAATTCGGAAGATCTCCATTCCGTCCCTTCTCCATAGCCTCTCGGATACCTTATTATGAATGGACCTCCGCCTGTTTGCGATGCGGTGTACATCATGTTTTTCAGCTCGGTCTCGTTGCGGGGAGCCGCGATTATGCAGCCTGGGATGCTTCTGTATGCCGCCATGTCGTAGTTGCCGTGGTGGGTCGCCCCATCCTCTCCGACCAGTCCGCTCCTGTCGAGACAGATCACCACCCCGAGGTTCTGGAGGGCGACGTCATGTATTATCTGGTCGTATGCCCTTTGCGAGAAGGATGAGTATATGTTGCAGAACGGTTTCATCCCTCCTGCCGCAAGTCCTGCCGAGAAAGTGACGGCATGTTCCTCCGCTATCCCGACATCGAAGAATCGTTCCGGCATTTCTGATGCGAGAAGGTTCATTCCGCAGCCGCTGGCCATTGCCGGTGTGACACCCACTATCCTGCTGTCTTTCCTGGCAAGTTCGAGGAGGACTTCTCCGAATACATCCTGATAGCGGCTTTCTTTCCTGTCGTCGGCCTTGAGCCGTTTCCCTGTAGTCGGATCGAACATCCCGGGAGCATGCCATGTGGTCTGGTCTTCTTCTGCTGGTGCATAGCCTTTCCCTTTTGTGGTGATGGTATGCAGGATTCTCGGACCGGGCATGTCCTTGAGCCTTTTCAGTGCGTCTGTCACCTGGGCGATGTCGTTGCCGTCTATAGGACCGAAATATCTGAATCCCAAAGCCTCAAACAGGTCTCCTCCTGAATTCTGGACGAGATGGGACTTGGTGGTGACCACTATGTTCTGCACGAGATCCCGCAGTTTCCCGGCCCCGAGCCTGTCCCAGATGTCTTTTTTCAGTCTGTTGTAGGCCGGATGGGTGGTGAGCTTCAGCAGATGCTCGTGGACTGCGCCTATGTTCTTGTCGATGGAGATATTGTTGTCGTTGATTATCACCAGCAGGTCGCTCTTGCTGATCCCTGCGTTGTTCAGACCCTCGAACGCGAGGCCTCCTGACAGTGCGCCGTCTCCGATGAGGGCGACGGTCTTTTCTCCCGTGCCTTTGAATGCGGCTGCCTGTGCGAGCCCGAGCGCGGCCGATATAGAGGTGGAAGAATGTCCTGTCCCGAAGACATCATAGATGCTTTCAGACCTTTTCGGGAATCCGCTGATGCCTTCTTTCTTGCGGTTGTCCCTGAACTGTTCTTTCCTGCCTGTCAGTATCTTGTGGGCATATGCCTGATGCCCGACATCGAATACGATATTGTCTTTCGGAGTGTCATAGACATAGTGAAGGCCCACGACCAGCTCCACAGCCCCGAGGCTTGATCCGAGATGTCCCGGGTTCTTCGAGCAGCACCCGATCATATAGTCCCTGATTTCAGCACACAGTTCCTTGAGTTCCTCTGTGCTGAATCCCCTGATGTCTGCAGGGCAGTTGACTTTGTCGAGCAGCTTATACATTCTGTTTCCTGTTAGGCATGTCAAGTTCGAGCTCCGGGTGGCGGCGTGAGGACAGAATCAGCAGGACTGCTGTCGCTATGGCCGCTGTCCCGAGACCTATGAATATGTATTCTGCACTCACGGCAGCTGAAATTTCCTGAATCCTGTTGCCGGCTTCAGTGACGGTGTCCCTGAAAATCCTTCCTACGAATATAGGGACAAGCAGCATTCCCATGTTCTGTATCCAGTAGATGAGGGAATAAGCGGTGCCAAGGTTCTTCTCCGGGATTATCTTTGGTACGGAAGGCCACATCGCCGACGGTACGAGAGAGTATCCGATACCGAGCAGGGAAATGGCGAGATATCCGTAAAATGCTGTCCCCTGAGGGGCAAAAGCCATTATCAGATGGGATGCAAGGACCAGTACCGCCCCCGTGATCATCCAGGTGGTCGCTTTACCGACCCTGTCCACCATCGCCCCGAACAGAGGGGTGAAAAGGATGGTGAAGAACGGGATCATGGTGATCATCCATTTTGCCGAATCGACATCCATCCCGAACCTCGGTATCACGATGGCCGTGCCGAACTTCTTGAAGGATATGATGCAGCAGTAGAAAAAGACGCAGAGGAAAGCTATCATCAGAAAGCGAGGGTTGGTCAGCACATCGATTATGTCCCTGAACCTGAACTTGTCTTCATCCTTTACCTCACCTTTGGCATTGACCGTTCCCGAGGCCTTGTCGAACCTGCCGTCGAGGGCGACGAACACGCCCCACAAAATTCCTCCGGCAAGCAGCAGTGCAAGTCCGAAAATCGCCGGTCTTGCCGTATCCATCAGAGAATACATTTCCCCATATGGCTTTTCTGCCACGAGGATTGGGGAGATGATGAATGCAGCTGCAGTGCCGAGCCTTGCGATTGCGAGCTGAAGCCCCATGGCAAGAGCCACATTCCTGCCTTTGAACCATTTGGCGATGGACCTGGTGACCGCCACTCCGGCGATCTCGCTCCCTAGACCGAAAATCATGCATCCGATGTAGGCGGTTGTGAGCGACACTTCAGGCGACATCCCGGAAGTGATGGCAAACAGCACGAGACCTGCCCCGAGAATCATCAGACCCACGAAAACAGAGCCGACAGTCCTCACACCGAAGACATCCAGAAGCACTCCGCAGATCACGAGCCCTCCGCATACGCACAGGAACGAGTATCCCCCTGCATAGAAGCCGTAGTCGGCGCTGTCCCAGCCAAGCTGAAGCATTTCGGGATGCTGGAATATCTGAGAAAGGGTGGAGAACATGTCGTCGAAGAAATACGACGCGAACATGGGCACCACCAGACACGCAAGTGCGATCCAGCATGCAGTGCTTCCAGTTATGGAAAACGGTCTGTTCCGAGTCTTTCCCATTATCTGCTATTCCTCTTTCTTCTCTTCTTTGCTGATGTTAGGCAGTTCGAGACCGAAACCTTTCCTCCTGTCCTCCACTTTCAGGAGCAGGCTGAAGATGAATGCCAGCACTCCGAATGAAGAGAAAATGATCATCGGCACAAGGTAGCCTCCTGTCGCGTTGAGCACCACTCCGATGAGGAGAGGGACGAGGCACAGTCCGATGTTCTGTACCCAGAATATCAGGCAGTATGCGCTTCCGAGTATCTTTTCGTCGATGATCTTCGGCACGCTCGGCCACAGGGCTGCGGGCACGAGGGAGAAGCTGACACCGAGAATGACAATCAGCAGCACTGCGAACCACTTGTACGGGAACACAGGGAGCAGGAATGCGAAACTCAGGTGGCATACTATCATTATGACAGCTCCGATCATGAGCATGGATGCACCCTTGCCCTTGTGGTCAAGGAATATTCCAAGAAGCGGTGTGAGACACATCGCAAGTATAGGGAAACAGCTGAACAGCTGGGCTGCCGTAGCGGAATCCACCCCGAGAGTGACTTCAAGGAAGTTCGGGGCATATCTCTGGAACGGGAATATCGCAGAATAGTAGAGGACGCAGAGCAGGGCCACAAGCCAGAACATTTTGCTGGAGAATATCTTCCCGAGGTCCTTGATGTGGAATTCATCCTCGGGCGATTTCTCTTCCGTAGCCTCTCCTGCTGCCACAAGCTGCCTGTCAAGCCTGGTGTCCATTACTGAGAATACGATGAAATTGATAAGTCCGACCAGAAGGAGGCAGGTGCAGAAAGCTACAGGAGCCACAACAGAGTTGTCGAACATCTCCGAAACGGCAGGGGACAGCCACATTACGGCGAAGACTCCGAGACGCGCGATGGCCATCTCAAGACCCATCGCCAAAGCCATTTCCTTGCCTTTGAACCATTTGGCTATCGCCTTGGATACAGTTGTACCGGCCATTTCGCATCCGCATCCGAATACCATGAATCCGAGAGCGGCCATCTTTGCGCTGCCCGGCATTGCAACCCACCAGCTGTCAAGCCAGCCACAGAAGGCAGTGGCCTGGAACCAGTCGCTTATTCCTATGTATTTCACCACTGCACCGATGACCATCAGAGATGCGGACAATGTGCCTGTGAACCTGACTCCCATCTTGTCCAGTATGATGCCGGCAATGATGAGAAATCCGCATACGTTCAATATGTATTCGGCTGCCGCATATGTGCCGAATGCGCTGCTGTCCCAACCTCTGGATGTCTCGACAAGGGATTTGAGAGGGGACATCACATCCACGAACATATATGCGAAGAACATCATCAGCGCGATGAGTATCAGTGCCGCCCACCGGGCTACGATGCTGTCGTTCAAGAATCTTTTCAATGTTTCAGCCATTTTCAGTCGTTTTTATAGCGTTCAACTTCGTCACGGGGAACTATCTCATGATTGTAGCTTCCCTGTCAGGTCCGAGGGAGATGATCTTGATAGGAACTCCGAGATACTCTTCCATGAATCTGATATAGTCTTTGAATTCGGCAGGAAGCTCTTCCTCTTTCCTGCATCCTGTCAGGTCTGCTTTCCATCCCTTGAATTCAGTGTAGACAGGCTCTATTTCGGCATAGGTGTCAAACGGAACCTGTGATGTCTCCTGTCCGTCCACCCTGTATGATGTGCAGACCTTGATGGTGTCGAAGTCGTCAAGACAGTCCGATTTCATCATTATAAGGTCAGTGACACCATTGAGCATGACTGTGTATTTCAGGGCGACGAGGTCGAGCCATCCGCAGCGGCGCGGTCTTCCTGTCACAGCACCGAATTCGTTTCCGAGCTTGCGGAGACGCTCTCCTGTCTCGTCGAACAGCTCAGTAGGGAAAGGTCCGCTGCCCACACGGGTGCAGTATGCCTTGAAGATACCGAACACATGCCCTATCTGAGACGGAGCGACTCCAAGGCCTGTGCATGCTCCTGCGCATATTGTAGATGAAGATGTCACGAAAGGATATGAGCCGTAGTCCACATCGAGCATTGACCCCTGAGCTCCTTCTGCCAGCATGGTCTTGGTCTTGAGGGTCTCGTTGACATAATATTCGCAGTCGATGAGCCGGAATTCTTTGAGGTATTCCACGGCTTCCATGAATGCTGCTTCTTCTGCATCCGGGTCGCATTCGTATCCGAGCTGCTCCAGCTGGCGGACATGCCTGTTTTTCAGTTTTTCGAATCTTGACTTGAAATCAGGGGCGAGGATATCTCCAACACGGAGGCCGTTGCGGCTGATCTTGTCAGTGTAGGTAGGTCCTATGCCTTTGAGAGTCGACCCGATTTTACCCTTGCCCATTGCAGCTTCGTTTGCCGCGTCAAGCAGCCTGTGGGTAGGAAGTATGAGATGTGCTTTCTTTGCTATCACTATCCTGTCTTTTACAGGGACTCCGGTCTTTGCGATATTCTCGCATTCACCCTTGAATGTGATAGGGTCGAGCACCACTCCGTTGCCGACTATGTTGGTCGCGTCTTTCCTGAATATGCCGGAAGGTATGGACCTGAGCACAAATCCTTTGCCTTCGAAATGGAGAGAATGTCCGGCGTTAGGGCCGCCCTGGAATCTTGCCACTACAGGATATTGACCTGCAAGGACATCGACAATCTTTCCTTTGCCTTCATCTCCCCACTGGAGACCGAGAACTACATCAAGTTTCATTGTATATCCGTTTTATTTGTTTTCATT
>JADIMD010000061.1 GCA_017695015.1 Candidatus Cryptobacteroides faecigallinarum
AGATTAGAGTACAATCGATCAAATTCAACGCTGATCAGAAACTGTTGGATTTCGTGGAGAAGAAAGTGTCTAAATTACCAAAGTTCTATGACGAGATCACTGATGTCGAAGTGACGATGTCCCTCCTTGCAGACCACGAGAACAAGAATGTGAAGGTACATGTCCGCATCCCGGGCAACGACCTCGTGATCGAGAGAAATGCGAGAAAATTCGAAGATGCGGTTGTCGACTGCGTTGACATCCTGAAGGACAAGCTCGTAAGGGCAAAAGAGAAAAAAGCTATTTAGAATATCATGGCAGGCCGCCGGAAACTTGACATATTATATGAAGATGACTGCATCATCGTCGCCGACAAGCCAAGCGGCCTACTGACAATGTCCACAGGGAAGGAAGGTGAAATTACAGCCTATTCAATCCTTACAGATTATGTACGCTCCGCCAGAGGAGGAAGAAATACAAGAGACAAAGGCAGAATATTCATTGTTCACCGCCTCGACAGGGACACTTCAGGAGTAATAGTATTTGCAAAAGACGAACAGACGAAACATGCGCTCCAGGATGATTGGAATGAAACCATCCTGGAGCGTAAATATATAGCGGCTGTCGAAGGGACACTAGAATATGATGAAGGCACTGTAGCCAGCTATCTCAAGGACAATCCCAAATCGATGAAAGTGTCTTCCAGCTGGACAGACAACGGAGGGAAATATTCAGTCACCCATTTCAAGGTGCTCAGGTCATCAGGACAATACTCGCTGGTGGAATTCGAGCTTGAGACAGGCAGGAAAAACCAGATAAGGGTACATGCTTCTGTCATCGGGAATCCTGTGGCAGGAGACAGGAAATACGGAAGTGCTTCAAATCCGTTGCACAGGCTGTGCCTCCACGCCAGCACTCTCGTCTTTCACCATCCGCGCACAGGGCAGCTGCTCCGCTTCGACACCGGCATCCCGAAAGATTTCATGAGACTGTGCAGATAGCTTCAATCCGTCTTCCTGCCGGAATCCCCGATAGGCCTGAGTGACGGGAGGCTGATCCCGAATCGCACAGAAAGCACCCTGGCAAGGAATACGGCCGCAGCTGCGAGACTCTGGGTAAGGACATGTCCGCAACCTGCCCAAAGGCATACATAGTACACTATTCCGCCGAAGACACAGGCAACAGCATAGATATCCTTCCTGAAAATCAGGGGGACTTCATTGATGAAGATATCCCTGAACATTCCACCTGCAGCTCCCGTTATCGCCCCCATTATGATATTGACCCACATGGGGAAACCTGCATCGAGACTCTTCTCCACCCCCACGACCGTAAACAGAGCGATTCCCACTGCATCGAAGATAAAGAAGGTGTTGTCCAGACGCACCACGAATTTTCTGAAGATTATCACGAAAACGAGGGCAATGGCGGTTATTACCGTATAGGAAATCTGCTCCATCCAGAACGGGGTGATTCCGAGCAAGAGATCCCTGAGTGTCCCTCCTCCTATGGCTGTCACGAAACCGACCACATATGCTCCGAATATATCGAAATTCTTGGCTGCCGCCAGTCTGATTCCGCTTATCGCGAAAGCGAAAGTACCTATGTAATCTATAACTGTTACGAAATCCATCTTGCTTCCGAATTCCGCCGGCACTCCGGCATTGACGCGGCAAAAGTAGTAAAATTATGATTATATTTGCATGATATGGATGACAAGACAAAAGATTTGCTCATCGGATGGGCAGAAAAATATAACGATCCCCGATACTTTACTGAAGATCCGATAATTTTCCCCAAGAAAATGGCGGAAAAGTATGCCTGTGGGGAATGCAGGATCGCAGATGTCGAAATCGCCGCCATCATAGCCGCGCATCTGGCATGGGGAAGGAGGAGCATGATCGTACGGGACTGCGGAAGGGCAATGGACGAAATGCAGTGGAAGCCATACGAATATGTCATGTCAGGAGATTACAGGGATGAGGACACGAGCCTGCACCGCACGGTGAAATGGAGCGAATTCGCCATGATATGCACACGGCTCAGAGAGATATATTCCGGCAGGGAGAGCATCGAGGGGATGAGCAATGCCGAAATCAGATGCAGTATATACGGAAGGAAGCCCGACCCCAAGGCCCCTGACAAGAAGATAAACATGATGCGCAGATGGATGGTCCGCAATGACGGGAAAGTGGATCTCGGGCTGTGGGCGAACAGTTCTCCTGCCGGCCTGACAATCCCTCTGGATGTCCATGTGTACGAAGAGGCAGCAGCCCTCGGGCTGACATGCAGAAAAAGCAAGGACATCGTCACCGCCATGGAGATAACCGATGCATTCAGGGAAATTTTCCCGGATGACCCGTGCAAGGGGGATTTTGCCCTGTTCGGGTACGGAGTGACGCGCGGAACCGACGGGCAGACAGACTGAAGTCAACATAAATAACACTATATGCCAAAGCTTTACATAGTTTCCGGATGCAACGGAGCCGGAAAGACCACAGCTTCATACACCCTGCTTCCGGAAATGCTGGACTGCAGACAGTTTGTCAATTCAGACGAATTTGCCAAAGGACTTTCCCCGTTCAACCCGGAAGGGGCCTCGATCCAGGCAAGCCGTTACATGCTTCTGAGAATCCGCTACCTTCTGCAGAGAGGAGAAGACTTCGGCATCGAGACGACTTTAGCCACAAGGACTCTGCTCAAGACAGTGAAGATAGCCCAGGAAGCCGGATACTATGTCACCGTGCTGTACTTCTGGCTCAACTCGCCTGACCTTGCAGTGAAACGGGTAAAGGCGAGAGTGGCTGCAGGAGGGCACAACATCCCTGAAGAGACAGTCAGGAGAAGGTACAGGGTAGGCATAAGTTATTTTTTCCATGACTATGCCCCGATCTGCGACAGATGGATACTTGCAGACAATTCCAAGGTGCCGTTCAAGGTTGTCGCAGAAGGAGGCAAGGCCCGTCCGCTGAACATCAAAGACATGCAGACATACGAGACAATCAGGAAAATAGCCGAAGCGGAAGTGAGCTCCGGCGAGATTTGATATGAGAGAAGAGGATTTTTTCAGGATTTTCAAGACAGACATACATGCCATGGAACATGCGGTCGCCACTGCGATGTCAGGAGGAGGCGACTGGTGTGACCTTTATTTCGAATACTCGGTATACAACGACCTGATGCTCCGTGACGGAGAAGTGAATTCAGGGGGCTATCACGAAGACTTCGGAGTGGGAATCCGCGTCCTCGACGGGGAAAAGACAGGATATGCCTATTCCGAGAGCACAGGGAAAGCCGAAATGGAAGCGGCTGCAAAGGCGGCTGCAGCCATAGCCCTCCGCAGCGGACGACATGATGTGCCGCCTTTCCGTGTACCCGGGGCGGATACATCATGCACTTCACATGCACCTCATCGGGATCTCTATCCCGTAGGCAGGACATGGGACATGACCGACCACAGCGGTTTCCTGCCGATACTCCAGAAGATAGATGCCTCCGTCAGACAAAAGGACAGCAGGGTCGTCAAGGTCATGATCAGGCTGTCCGACTGCCAGAGCCATATCATGATGTTCAACTCCACGGGGGAACTTGCATTCGACAGCCGTCCCCTGTGCAGCCTGACAGTCACGGCCATATTCTCCCAGGGCGGCAGGACCGAAAACAGCACCGCGTCCTGGAGCATGCGATGCGGGGCGGAAATGATTTCTGACGAGCTGGCAGAACAGCTTGCGGCTGAAGTCACTGACAGCATCGACGCAAGATTCGACGCACGCAGGCCGAAAGGAGGGGAAATGCCTGTGGTGATGGCTGCAGGAGCATCCGGGATACTTCTCCACGAGGCCATGGGACACGCATTCGAAGCCGACTTCAACAGAAAGGGGCAGTCCGTCTTTTCGGGAAGAATCGGGGAAAAGATATGCAGCAGCGGCATCAGCATCGTGGACGACGGCACAATAGCAGGCAACCGGGGTGCATGCAACTACGATGATGAAGGCATCGCCGGACAGAAGACATACATGGTCAGGGACGGTGTGCTGTCATCATATCTCCACGACAGGATCAGCGCCGCGAGCTATGGGGTCTCCCCCACCGGCAACGGGAGAAGGGAATCATTCAGGTTCAATCCCATACCGAGGATGAGGGCGACATATATGGAAAACGGGGATGCGCACCCGGAAGACATCATTGCATCAGTCAGGAAAGGAATATATGTGGACGAATTCTCCAACGGACAGGTCAAGATAGGTGAAGGAGACTTCACATTCTATGTCAAGAGCGGATTCATGATAGAAAACGGCAGATTGACAGCACCGGTCAAAGATATAAATGTAATAGGCAACGGTCCGGAAGCCCTCGGGCGCATCACTGCCGTGGGTAATGACCTGAAGATAGAC